>CAYTDH010000222.1:0-7568 GCA_964436325.1 uncultured Tangfeifania sp. | reverse complement strand
AACCGGAGACGCTGCCACAATTCTGTATGGTCAATTTTGGGAACGGTTCCCTGAGGCTTGTTTTTGTCGTAGACCATATTCCAGACCATTCCATTGGGGATGGGTGTTTCATCCGCACCATCCATACCCACCGATTTTGCACCTCCACGGGCAAAATTTCCGGTGATGCGTCCTGCAACGCCGGCGAGTGAAAAATTGTAACCCAAAACAGGAATTCCGGCTTTTCCAATAATCTTAATTTGTTGTTTCAGGAGTTCTGTTTGCTCCAGTTTTTTCGGACCATCCAACAACACATCGTACCAAACGGAAGGATCGAAATTTTCAATGGCCTCCCATTCCAACCCGTGACGGTTAATGGCGCTTTTAATTTCGAGCAATTCTTCCAGTTCCCAAAGTTTCCCTTCGCCGGCAGAGCCCCAACCCTCTTTTGATCCTATGGGCTGATTGGCCCTGGCTTTGTTGTTCCCGGCATTTCCAAAATAGTCCACCATATGAACCACCAAATGGGTAGCACCGCATTGCCGGGCAAACTGGTAATGCTGGTCGTTCAGCATGTGCCTGTATAGTCCAAATCCTAGTTTCATAACATCATAACTTGTTAGAAGATAAATTAAAAACCAATAGCATTCCCCCCATCAACGGGTAAACAAACACCGGTAATAAACCTGGAAGCATCTGAAGCAAGAAAAACGGCGGCATGGCCGATTTCATCGGGTGTCCCCAACCGTTGCATCGGAGTACGTCCCAAGACTTTTTGTTTACGTTCAGGATCTTTTTCCATTACCTTGTTCAACATTTCCGATTCGATGAATCCCGGAGCAATGGCATTGATCCTTACCCCGGAATAAGAAAATTCAGACGCCAGCGACCGGGTCAGCCCAAGCAAAGCAGCTTTGGAACCGCTGTATGCAGCCACCCGGGGCAAACCATAAAGCGCTGCCATGGAACTTATCTTGATGACCGAGCCACTCTTTCGGGGTACCATCTTTTTCAAAGCTTCGCGTGTCAACGAAAAAACGCTGTTGAGGTTAATGTCGATTACCTCCTGAAATTCTTCATCGCCGGCTTCCAGTGAAGACACCTTGTGGTGCAACCCGGCATTGTTAACCAGGATATCGAGGTTTCCCGCTTTCTTTTCCACCTGCTCGATTAAAGCCGGCTGACTGCTTTTATCGGTTACATCGTTTTGAATAATGAAACAATTCTCCCCCAGCTCATTCTTTGCTTTCTCCAACTTTTCAAGGGTACGCCCGGTTATGACGACTTTTGCACCTGAATGAATAAACTGCCGGGCAATACCCAGGCCAATGCCGGTTCCTCCACCAGTGATAAGGGCTACCTTATTTCTTAAATTAAATATACTATTCATATCCTGTTTCCATTTTTTCATTCGCATTCATGTAAACTAATAAATCATTCCTGTTTCACTACATAATACCGAACTTATTAAAGGCGTCAACAGCGCTCATCCCCTCTTCAAGGGCCTTTTTCACCTGTTGCTCTCCACGGGCTTTTTCAATGGCGCCTTCAAAAACATCTTTTTCAATTTCACGGGGGACCACAATCACGCCGTCTCGATCGCCGTAAACGATATCTCCCGGTTTTACGGCAATCCCATTAAATTCTATCGGTATATGATAATCAATCACCTTCCCTCTCGGCCCCTGGTCCTGGGCATACGTCCCGATGGAGAAGGTGGGGAAGTTCAGGTTCTCTATTTCATGGGTATCCCTCGAATACCCATTCACCACAGCGCCTGCCGCACCCAGTTGAATCGCCCTGGTACTCATCAATCCTCCCCACAAAGCATAATGGGGAGAAGCTCCCGAACAGATATACACTTCGTGAGGTTTCAGACTGTCAAGTGCTTCGAACATCAATCCGAACGGTTTTTTCATAAAAGGGTTGTTGGTTCCGGGGGCCGACTCTGCAAAAACATCTGCCTCAAGGGCAGGCATTGCCCTTCCGATAACCACCATATCTTTTCTGATGGGTTTCACCGCGGGAGAGAGAAACTGATGGAAGAAGCCCATCTTGTCCATAACATCACCCACCAAAGCAGTGAACAGCTCTTTTTGGGCTATTCTAAACAGGTCAGTATCACTTTTCCATATCATAGTCGTACATATTTATTTAGTTCAGAAAATTAACGATATCACCGATAACGCCTTCAACACCTAAGATACATATATAGGCCGAAAACAGCGATATGAGCGTCAAAAGCAAATTATCCCCCCTCCCATTAACAGCATTGCCCATCAAACTTTTCCGGGAAGTCAGGAAAAACAGCGAAACGATGGATACGGGTAAAATAATGGCAATACTGGCTTGTGAGAGCAACAAAAGAAAAACCGGTTTGAATTTCAGGGCAACTCCCAGCACGGCAATCAAACTAAGCACGAAAAGAAGAATGCGGTTCCGCGGAGTTCTGGTGTTTTGTACCTCATCGCGGTAATCGATGATCAGCCAGGGAATAACCAGCAGATTGGGCAGATGGGACGAAATACCTGCTGCCAGAATTCCCAAAGTAAAAACGGTTATGCCCGCTTTACCAGCCAGGGGTTCCAGCAAAGGGATCATTTCAGCAACGTGGTTCATTTTTAGGCCCTGTACATGCAGGGTGGTTGCTGCAGTGATTAATACCGCAGCACTGATAACAAACATGAGGATCACACTCACCAGGGCATCGCGCTTCTGAATGGCATTGTCTTTCATTTTCCAGCCGGTGGCTTTCACCACCTGCGACCGGATGATAAAAGCAAATACAGAAACAGTGGTACCGACCATCCCGGCGATAATCACCAGCGGACTGTTATCGCTTCCCATGGCGCTTTCCGGAATCTGCGGGATAAACCCTTTTCCCAATTCCCCTGGTGGTGGAAAGTTGATAAACATGGTCAGAATAAAAGCAATGCCCATGATGGCTACCAACAGGGTAAGCACTTTTTCGAAAAACCCGAAATTTCCTATCCACAATAAGCCATAAAGAACCGCTGTAATGATAACGGCCCACCAGATTGATGCAATGTCATTCCCGAAGAAAGTGGCCGACCACACTTGCAGCACATCAGCAAGAATACCCAGTAAACCGATTAAAGCAGCAAAAATCACGACAGACAAAGGAATTATCATGCCAAGGGCCAGTCCCGGGTGGATATGTTTTTTCAGCCCCTGGATGAAAGTCTCACCTGTAACCATGGTGTATTTGCTGAAATGCAGAATCAGATACCAGGTCATGAGACAGCTCAGCAACAGGGTCCAAAGCAAATCAAATCCAAAGTTGGCTCCTGCCTTCGACATGGAGGTAACACTGCCTGTGCCCACATTGTATCCGATGATAAAAATACCGGGCATGATGCTGGCGAGAAATATTCTGATTTTGTCCTTCATATTTCATTGTTGTGAATATTTGCAAATGTTGTAATTTTTCCTTTAAAAATTTTTCTAATTTTAGCTGATTGTGATAAAATATTAGCAAAACCTTTTTCAGAGCTTCTTCCATGATGAAACCCATTTTAGTTCGTATAAGAGATTCGCTGAATGCATCCATTGAATTTGACAAAACGGAATATGACTATTTTTACAATCCTTTCCACTATCATCCGGAATTTGAACTGACACTCATTGTCAAAAGTTTTGGACGAAGGAGAATCGGCGATAATATTGAAAATTTCAAAAAAGGTGATTTGGTTTTGGTGGGCAATAATTTACCGCATGTTTGGAAAAACGACCCTGTTTTCTTTGATGAAAAAGCCAACATGAAGGCACAGGCTATATGTGTCAAATTTCTTCCCGACTTTGCCGGAAAAGATTTTCTGGAACGCCGGGAAATGAATGGGATTAAAATATTACTGGAAGAAAAAGCTCCCCTGGGCATAAAGCTGATTGGTGGACTGAGAAAAAGGGTTGAAAAAATAATGCTTGAACTTCCGGAGTTGGATGAAACGGACAGGTTTATTCAACTGCTTCAAATCCTGAACCTTATTGCAAAATCAAATGAATACCGGCTTTTGGCGAGCCTGAGTTACCGAAATGCCAATTTAAAAAATGCGCACCGGATCAACATCGTTCTCGACTACATTATGGAGCACTACGACGAGGACCTGAGACTTGAAAATATTGCCGGATTGGTCAATATGAATAAAAATGCCTTCTGCCGGTTTTTCAAAAAAGGAACGCGCAAAAGTTTGTTCACGGTAATTAATGAAGTCCGGATTGGGAAAGCATGCCAGCACCTTACCGAAACAGAACTGAATATTCTTCAGATTTGCTTTGCCTGTGGGTTTAATAACATTTCCAATTTCAACAAAGCCTTCAAAAAAATCATGAATGTCACCCCGCTCACCTACCGTAAAAAGATGAAACTGTAAAGCAGGGAAAGATGCTCCCTTTTTTTTTCGTAAGAAGGAGGTAAGGAGGAGGTTATCATGCTTGTCTTGGTTGCCGGCGTTGTGGTTGTTGCCCCGATTCGTTCCTCATCGGGGTTCGTTCGCCCAACGCCGTCTGGTTCATTTCATTCCCGGATGTCGTCATTCGTAATTCGTAATTATTCATTCGTAATTATTATTCAACGTTTAAGCCTCCAAATCTTCTGGTCCAATCATTGCTATCAAAAAAAAAGCTAACCCAATATGATATCTTCGTCAATTCCCAATTCCGACCGGAGCCGACGGGCCACTTTCAGGGTAGGTTCACTTTTGCCGCTTAAATATTCGCTTACACGGGAAGGGCTCACATTCAATATCCCGGCAAGCTTTTTCTGGGATATTCCCAACTCAGCCATTCGCAACCGAATTATCTCATTCAGGGTTGGTTTGGAGACGGGGTAATATTGCTCCTCGTATTCTGCAACCAAATCAGAAAGCAAGTCCAGTTCAACAAAAGATTTGTCATCTTCTGGTATTTCATTTCCTACTGACTTTAATAGTTCTTCAATGCGCTGGACAGCTTTTTCGTATTGCATCTCTGTTTTTATTCGTGTCATAAATTCAGGATCTAAATGTTTTTACAATCAATTCCTTCATATTTTTTAAAATTTATGAATAGTTCAGGCTAATTCAAGACATGAAACAGTTTGAAATTCATTGCTATTCAAAAAACGTTTGATTGCATTTTGATGGATTTTCAGTAATGAGGCAATATCACTTGTCGTAAGGTTTCCCGTTCTTATCCAAACTATTTTTGGAGGGTGTCCTTTCATCAAACTCATTTCGAAAAAATCGGAATCAAAAGTAACAATTGCGTAATTATTCACTCTTGCATGCTCCCAAATTTCCGTATCTTCTGAGTTCATTAAACCACAATGGGAAACATGCTTCGAACCAGGAAAAATGTCCTGGAGGAGTTTTGTAATGCGAAAAGAAATATTTTGATCGAATAAAAGTTTCATGATGCATGCTGAAGTTTCTGTTCCCTGTCAGCAGCATAGGCTAAACAAGCAAGAATGTCTGTATCTGTCAATTCCGGAAAATCACTCAAAATTTCTTTGTGTGTCATTCCGGCTGCCAGCCAACCCAAAACATCATAAACCGAAATCCTGGTATCCCGGACACATGGTTTTCCAAATCGTTTGTTTGGATTTCGTCTGATTATTTTTTTATAATCTACCATATAACAAAAATAGTTATTCCCAATATAACTAACAACTTTCTCTATAAAGTTCATTATTTTTGTGGTTTGAATAACCTTGATTCTTTTTAAAGCGAACAAACAATGAATGAGCAGGCCATCTACAATACCGTCGACGATTTTCATAAACTCTGTCGATTCATCGAAAATAAAAATCCGGTGTTAACGAAAACGAAAACCCACCTGGGGAAAAAGGATCTTTTTGACATCAATTCCTTGCTGCATTTCCGCAAGGAAGCCGCTGCACCAAACTATCAGCAGGAATTCTATCCTGTAATTGATTTGATGTTCCAACTTTGCACAGAGGGAAAATTGTTCCGTAAAACCGCCGGGGCAAAAGGCAAAATCACGCTGACCGGCACTCCGGAAAAAGCCAAATTCGACCAATTGAATCGTTTTGAGCAGTATGCCTTTCTCTTCGAAACATTTTGGTGTACCTTCGATTTTCAGGAAGCCCTGGAGTTTGGCCAACATCACATCGAGGAAATTATTGACGCTTTTGCCAGCTCGATTCCGGGGAAACAATTAAAAAAAGGCGCATTCTCCGGCTATCGAAACCACGATCCAATATTTTCGTATTCATCTCCCCTTATTCACTATTTCAATTTTTTTAGCTTGTGTGATTATATACCAATTACCGCAGGCGACAAGAAAATGACCCGTTACGATGATTCAATTGCGGCTGTTATCCCAACTGAATTGGGGGTCAATTTAAGCAAAATCCTTTCAGGCCTGGAATTCGTTCAATGGAACAAACCTTTTCTAAAAGAATTGGGCTTATCTAAAGAAGATGTCCGGGATGATTCCGATTTTGTGCCACTTTACAAAATAATGGCACCGGTTTTCCCCGGGGGCACGATAAAAAATTCGGTTTTGGTAGCGCCCATGATTGAAAAAGGAAGTTATCTTTTTAAAGTAAGCGTTTTGCCACGCGTGTGGCGGAAGATCCAGCTATCGCACCGGCACACCTTGTGGCACTTGCACATGGCTATCCAGGATGCTTTTGATTTTGACAACGACCATTTGTACTCGTTTTTCATGGATGCCAGGAAGTATTCGAGAAATGCCTATGAATCGCCCTTCAGCGAAAACGGCCCTTACGTTGACGAAGTGACCATCGGTGAATTGGAACTCTACGAAGGCCAGCGGATTTTATATCTTTTCGATTATGGCGACTCCTGGGAATTCAACATTGTGCTGGAGAAAATCGACAACAGCATTCCGCTCCCTTTAAAACCAAAAATCGTTGAAAAAAAGGGTGAGGCCCCGGAACAGTACAGGTATTTTTAAGGCCTTTTGATTGCTTTTTAGCCTCTTTAATTCATAAACATATACTAATAAACTGTTGCCGATTAAGTTACACTAACTTTTCTTCGAAAACGAAGTGTAACTAAATCGGGCTAACCTGCTTTAATTCAATTAAATGTTATAATTCATGAATAGGGCAGGTTAGAATGAACAAAATCAAATTTTGCTTTTTGTGATTAACATTTTAGTTATTGTCGGAAAACAAACAATTTTAATCAGATGTAAAGAACGCTTGCCTTTACTCACGGCACACCGCGCGCCAGCGGGTAAGTTTCAAAATGCAATATGTAGAATACAAATCTACTAATATGTTAGATATTAACTCAATAATTTGTAAAATAAAAGGCTATCAATTTGTAAACTGATTTGGAATTAATTATTGAGAAAAGGATAACCGGTGGTTTCCCCGGTTTGATAAAAAAAAGTATTACACAGGCTACTGACATAAACCGTGCATATATTGATTTGCTTGCCGTCTAATTCTTTAAGTATGTGATTTTTCCTTTAACGCTGACGAGGATTATTTGGTGGAATCCGGAATCAGAAAATTGAGTCAACGTACACTATCCATTATTTCTCAGATTTCCAACCAGCTGGTAATTACCTCCTCTGTGGCATACAAAGGGAACATC
>CAYTDH010000221.1:0-7629 GCA_964436325.1 uncultured Tangfeifania sp. | reverse complement strand
CTGGCCGATCGCATGCTGGTACATACCAAAACGATTGGCGACAGGGAAATGCGCGATCAGGTGCTGGACAATATGGAGTTGGAACAAGAGCGGGGCATTACCATAAAGAGCCATGCCATTCAAATGGACCATCTGTTCAATGGAAAAGAGTACAAATTGAACCTGATAGACACCCCCGGGCATGTTGATTTCTCCTACGAAGTTTCGCGGTCGATTGCTGCCTGCGAGGGAGCATTGCTCATCATCGATTCCACTCAGGGCATACAAGCGCAAACCATTTCGAACCTCTATCTGGCCATTGAAAATGATTTGGAGATCATTCCTATTCTCAATAAAATGGATTTGCCCAACGCCATTCCCGAAGTGATAGAAGACCAAATCATTGATCTCATCGGTTGCGAGCGGGATGATATTATCCATGCCAGTGGAAAAACCGGCATGGGGGTAGAAAAGATACTGGAGCGAATCATTCTTCGCATACCCCCTCCCAAAGGAGATCCCAATAAACCCCTGCAGGCCCTCATATTCGATTCCATTTTTAACTCCTACCGCGGTATCATTGCCTATTTTAAAATCGTTAATGGCCAAATCAGGCAAAAAGATCCCGTGAAATTTGTAAACACCGGCATGGAATACGATGCGGATGAAATCGGGGTATTGAAACTGGGTTTAAAACCCCGCAAAATGCTTTCAGCGGGTGATGTGGGCTATATCATCTCGGGCATCAAATCTGCAAAGGAGGTCAAAGTGGGGGATACCATTACCCACGTTGATAATCCCTGCGACAAAGCGATTTCGGGTTTTGAAGAAGTGAAACCCATGGTCTTTGCCGGAATATATCCTGTAGATGCCGACGACTATGAGGATCTGCGCAATGCGATGGATAAGCTCCAGTTGAATGATGCATCGCTTACTTTCGAACCCGAATCATCGGCAGCACTGGGTTTTGGTTTTCGCTGCGGGTTCCTCGGGCTTTTACATATGGAAATCGTTCAGGAGAGACTGGAGCGGGAGTTTGACATGAATGTGATTACCACTGTCCCCAATGTATCGTACCTGGCCCATTTAACCGATGGCTCCACCCTAAAGGTATATAATCCCTCGGGAATGCCAGCTTCCACATCGCTCAATTATATCGAAGAACCCTACATCAGGGCCAGTATTATCACGGCAGCCGATTACATCGGCCCCATCATGAACCTGTGTCTCGAGAAACGGGGAAGCCTCATCAATCAAAGTTACCTCACCAGTGAACGGGCAGAACTGGTTTTTAAACTTCCACTGGGTGAAATTGTTTTCGATTTCTACGACCGCCTCAAAAGTATCTCCCGCGGTTATGCCTCTCTCGATTATTACGTCAGCGGATACCAGGAAGCTAAACTGGTAAGGCTCGATATCCTGTTAAACGGCGAAATGGTCGATGCCCTTTCAACCCTTATCCATGTTGACAATGCTTATCCTTTCGGTCGGCGGATGTGTGAAAAATTAAAGGAATTGATTCCTCGTCAGCAATTCGATATTGCCATTCAGGCAGCAATAGGCTCCAAAATCATTGCACGTGAGACCGTCAAGGCAATGCGTAAAGATGTAACATCGAAATGTTACGGCGGCGACATTACCCGGAAAAGAAAACTGCTTGAAAAACAGAAAAAAGGGAAAAAACGCATGAAACAAGTCGGCAATGTGGAAGTGCCTCAAAAGGCATTCTTAGCTGTGCTAAAACTGGACTAAATGATTAGTTTATAGCCTTTCCCGTGCACATTGATGATCTCAACACCAGGTTCATCTTTGAGGTGTTTCCGCAACTTGGTGATGTAAACATCCATACTCCTGGCATTAAAATAGTTATCATCGATCCATATGGATTTCAATGCATAATTGCGCTCCAGAACCTTATTGGCATTTTGGCAGAGAAGTTTGAGCAGATCAGACTCTTTGGTGGTTAGCTTCACCGTTTTTTCATTATCCGTTAAAACCTGCTTGCGGGCATCAAACGTATACTTTCCCAGGTGAAAAATCGGTTCGGACGCAGCCTGCGACTCCTGGGCCGTTCTCCTGAGAATGGCCTCAATCCTGAAGATGAGCTCCTCCATGCTGAAAGGCTTGGTGATATAATCATCGGCCCCCATTTTAAATCCTTCGATAACGTCGTCTTTCAGATTCTTCGCTGTGAGAAAAATGATGGGGATGTCGGCATTGACAATGCGAATATCTTTTGCCAGTGAAAACCCGTCTTTTTTGGGCATCATAATATCCAGAACACATATGTCATAATGTTCTTTCATGAATCCTTTGTAGGCTGCTTCTCCATCGGGGTAAAGGTCAGCTTCGAAACCCTTCGCCAGAAGATACTCTTTTAACAGCAATCCCAGATTTTCATCATCCTCTGCCAAAAGCAATTTTGTTTTTTGTTCCATGGTCATTTATTCATTTTAGGTAATAATATACTAAACTTCGTGCCTTTATTTAAAGTACTTTCCACTTTTATTTTACCGTCATGCAAATCCACAATCTTTTTCACATAGCTCAAACCAAGACCAAACCCCTTAACATCATGAACATTCCCCGTGGGTACCCGGTAAAAACGATCGAAGATTTGGGAATGATGTTCTTTGGAGATACCAATTCCATTATCACGCACGCTGAGGGTGATATGCTCATTTTTTCTTTCTGTAGTCACCACGATTCGAGGCTCTTCTCCACTGTATTTCACCGCGTTATCCAACAGATTAAACACCACATTGGTCAGGTGAACTTCATCGCCTTTCACAAAAGCATCCTCCGCATTAAGTTGGGCTGAAAGATGACCGTTCTTGCTTTTTACGCGAAGTTCAAAATTATTCACCACGGTCTGAATGGTTTTATTGATGTCGAATTCCTTAAACTTCAGTTTTAAACGCCCCTCATTAAAAATGGCCATTTGCAGAACTTTTTCCACCTGAAAACTCAGCCGTTTGCTCTCTTTATTGATCACCTTCGAAATGTGGGATATGCTTTTGGGAGTATTGGCAACACTTCCGTCTTCGAGCATCTGGCTGGCCAGCGAAATGGTTGAAATAGGGGTTTTCAGCTCATGGGTCATGTTGTTGATGAAATCGTTCTTAATCATGGAAAGCTTCTTCTGCCTGAAGATTACCATAATCGCATAAGCAAATATGGCAATCAGTAACCCCGTAAGTATGATGGTGGGGATAATGGTAATCCCTGTGGCCCGCAGAAGATAACCCGATCGTTCCGGGAAATAAACATAGAGGTAATTGGGCTGCTTCCCATCGTAGTCATAGGGGAACAAAAGGCTGGAATACTCCTCTCTCCTCCGGGGATGGTATTGCTCACTTCCAAAAATAAATTTATCCTGGCCTCTGTTCGCTGATCGAACGGCAAATTTATACTCCAGATCAATCCCTGCCTCCTCGAAAGAATCGGAGATAGCCTTTTTCAGAAAAGCAGAGTCGATCCGTTCTTCCAGAAGCCTTCCTTCGAGAAAAATCTTATAATTCCTCCAGTTCATGTCTTTCAGCCAGCGTTCCCGCCGGCGTTCGAGGTCAAGGTTGTACTCGTGAATGCGGTCGAAAGAAGTAGACTCATCCTGCTCCTCTCCGGGCAAAACAGATTCTGAATTGGTTTTGGAGGAATCGGTAACCACAATCTGAAGTTCCTCCTGGTAACTGCCAAAGATGCTGCGTTGGGAATACCGAAATTGAAAACCACCGGAAATTTTGCCCAGCTCTTTCCTGGGGAAGATATTGAAATTTCCCTGTGAATTGTTAATGCCGGGCAACTGACCTCTGCGGGCACTTTCCCGTGCCAGACGCTGCTCTTCGAGTTCCAGTTGATCGGCCACCCGGTCGAGCGCACTTTTCACCCTGTGGTCAAACTGCCCCTCACGGATATCAGACGCTGTTTTGATAAGGTGGGTTTGAATGACAATCAACCCCGACAAAACCAATGCCATTAAAACGATTAATGTCACTAACATCTTTTTGCTCATACCACAAAGATAAATTTATTAAAAAGCTCAGGATAACCTTCTTAACAATATTTAACAGGAACAGGATTTCCTGACAACAATAAAACAATTTTTAATAACCAGGGACCTTGAAAAAAATTCTTTCTCAAAAAAACATCATCGGTTTTTTAAGAGGCCTTTACGAATTAATACCTTTTTCATTTCTTCCTGCACCTGCCGGGCCGCCTCCCCTGCTTTGGCCGCAAAATCATTTCCCGCAGAAGCATAAATGATCCCCCTTGAAGAATTCACCAGAAGGCCGCACTGGTCATTCATCCCGTTTTCCGCCACATCCTGCAGGCTGCCTCCCTGTGATCCAACCCCCGGGACCAGTAAAAAGTGGGAAGGAACAATTTCACGAATCTCCTTCAGCTTTTCTGCCTTGGTTGCCCCCACCACATACATCATATTTTCGTCATTACCCCAATTCCGGGAGATGTTCAGAACCGACTTGTAAAGTTCCACTCCTGTTTTTTCATTTTGAATAAATTGAAAATCAGAAGCCCCCTGGTTGGATGTCAGGGCCAGGAGAATGACCCATTTACCGAGGTAACTCATAAACGGCTTTACCGAGTCTTCTCCCATGTAGGGAGCTACGGTAATGGCATCAAAATCGAGGGTATCAAAAAATGCCCGTGCATAAAGCCGGGAGGTATTTCCAATGTCGCCCCGCTTGGCATCCGCAATCAAAAAGATTTCGGGAAATTTTGATCTGACATACATCACCGTTTTCTCAAGGCTCTCCCAACCTTTCCAGCCCAGGCTTTCATAAAAGGCAAGATTAGGTTTAAAAGCCACAGCAAAGGGCGCAGTAGCATCGATAATTTCTTTGTTAAAGGAAAACACCGGATCGGTGGTGTCATGAAGGTGTCGGGGAATTTTAACCACATCGGTATCCAGGCCAACACAAAGGAAACTACCTTTTGCCTGGATTTGCTCAAAGAGTTGTTGACGGTTCATAATGCTTTAAATCTCGGCTTCTTTCAATTTTTCTGCGTTTTCTTCAATCATCAGTTTTTCAATGATTTCTTCTATCTCTCCGTTGATAATGGCCTGCAGGTTATAGAGGGTAAGATTAATCCGGTGGTCGGTCACCCTCCCTTGCGGCCAGTTATAGGTCCGTATCTTGGCAGAACGGTCTCCGGTGGAGACCATGGTCTTCCGTTTGGAAGAAATTTCATCGATGTATTTTTGGTATTCCATGTTGTAAATCCGCGTCCGCAATTCATTCATTGCCTTAGCGAGGTTTTTCAACTGTGATTTCTCATCCTGGCAGGTAACCACAATCCCGGTAGGGACATGGGTTAAACGGATAGCGGAGTATGTCGTGTTTACAGACTGCCCGCCCGGACCGGAAGAGCAATAGGTATCCTTCTTGATATCCGATTCTTTCAGTTCCACATCAAACTCTTCCGCTTCAGGCAAAACAGCCACTGTAGCCGCTGAAGTATGAACACGGCCCTGGGTTTCGGTCTGGGGCACGCGCTGAACCCGGTGAACCCCCGATTCATATTTCAAAATGCCGTAAACCCCCTGCCCGCTCACTTTGGCAACAATCTCCTTGTAGCCGCCGGCTGTGCCTTCATTCATATTTGTGACCTCCATTTTCCATCCCTTCTTCTCACAGAACTTGGAATACATCCGGTAGAGATCGCCAGCAAAAATACTGGCTTCATCGCCTCCTGTCCCGGCACGAATTTCCAAAATGGCATTTTTACTGTCTTCCGGATCAGCAGGCACAAGCAACATTTTTATCTCCTGTTCCTTTTCAGAAATTTTCTCCTGAGCCATTTCCATCTCTTCGCGCGCCATTTCCCGGAGCTCTTCATCGCTCTCCTCGGCCAGCATCTCTTTTCCCGATTCAAGATTATCGATCAGGTTTTTGTACTCCTTAAAAACCGAAAGCAGCTTCTCCAGATTCTTGTATTCCTGATTGAGCTTGACATACCGCTTCATGTCAGCGATAATTTCGGGATCGGTAATTAACTGCTCCACTTCCTCGAAGCGATGCTTCACCGACTCATATTTTTCCAGTAAACCGTATTCTGCCATAATAATTAATAAACAAATTTTCCGTGTTCGGTGTCAATGGTGAGTTGCTTACCCTCCATGTGTTCAACCCTGCCAACGACCTTAGCTTCAATGTTAAACGATTCAGAAATTGATATAATGGACTCAGCAACCCGGGGTGAAGCATAGAGCTCAAACCGGTGCCCCATGTTAAAAACCTTATACATCTCTTTCCAGCCGGTCCCCGATTCTTTTTGAATCACCTCAAACAAAGGAGGCACCGGAAACATATTATCTTTGATAACATGGGCATTATCAACGAAATTCAACACTTTAGTCTGGGCTCCGCCGGAGCAGTGAATCATCCCGGAAATCTGGCCCCTGAAATCCCGGAGGACCTTTTTTATCACCGGTGCGTAGGTACGGGTTGGAGATAACACCAGTTTACCGGCATCCACCCCAAGACTCCCAATCGAATCAGTCAGGGAATAATTCCCCGAATAAACAAGTTCTTCCGGCACCTGAGGGTCGAAACTTTCGGGATATTTTCGGGCCAGGTAACTCGAAAACACATCATGCCGGGCAGATGTGAGACCATTGCTGCCCATACCCCCGTTGTATTCCGCTTCATAACTGGCCTGCCCCGAGGAAGAAAGCCCGATGATAACATCTCCCGCGGCAATATTTCCGGCAGAAATGACATCCGAACGTTTCATCCGGCAAACAACAGTTGAATCCACAATCAAAGTCCTGACCAAATCTCCCACATCGGCTGTTTCTCCTCCCGTTGAGTAGACTCCAATTCCCATTGAGCGTAAGTTTTCGAGCAATGCTTCCGTACCGTTAATAATGGAAGCAATAACCTCTCCCGGGATGTTATTCTTATTTCTGCCTATCGTAGAAGAGACCAGAATATTGTCGGTAGCCCCCACACACAAAAGGTCGTCGATATTCATAATCAGCGCATCCTGGGCAATTCCTTCCCATACCGAAAGATCACCGGTTTCTTTCCAGTACATGTAGGCAAGCGACGATTTGGTGCCTGCCCCATCGGCATGCATGATGTTGCACCAGGCAGGATCACCTCCCAGAATATCAGGGACAATTTTACAAAAAGCTTTTGGGAAAAGCCCTTTGTCAATATTCCGGATGGCATTGTGTACATCTTCTTTGGAGGCCGATACGCCCCGGGCATTGTATCTCGACTCAGTTACCATTGATTTGAACTTAAGGATACAAAATTAACAAATTCATGGCATCTCTCGCGGAAAAACCTGTTAATTTCTGCGTGACTCCAGAACAAGACAGGATAATGAATAAAAAGCCAGGGACAGCTTAACCCGAATAATTCATATTATTTAAAATTTATGAATAGTTCAGGCTAAAACGGAAGACCATTAGATAAAATCGCAACAGAGGCATTCACTCTTTAAAGGAGGAATAATCCTACTGCCCGTTTTCTTTTAGGCGTACAAAAACCGTTTAATCTTTTTGGTAGGGGTTTTCTCAAATGGAACGGGCTGCAAAACCACCCGCTGCAATTTTGAAAATTTGTTGAGTTCAGCATTCACCTTGAATTGAATTTCCTTTAAAATTTCGTCTGATTTATC
>CAYTDH010000220.1:0-7683 GCA_964436325.1 uncultured Tangfeifania sp. | reverse complement strand
AAGTGGAATGGGCGTGGTGTATTGCCTGGATGCCTTTTCGGGAGATATCGTCTGGAAGGTCGATCTGCTTAAAACTTTCGATGCCCAAAATATTCAGTGGGGAATGACCGAAACGTTGCTGGTTGATGGGGATAACATCATTTGCACACCCGGCGGTGAAAAATACAATGTGGTTGCACTGAATCGTTTTACGGGTGAAACAGCCTGGACCTCGCCCGGATATGGCGAACCTGCTGCCTATTGCTCCCCGGTTTTGGTGGAACACAACAATACCCGGCTTGTTGTTACCATGACGGCTACATCGATCATCGGTCTCGATGCCGGAACAGGTAAATTTTACTGGAGGGTGGAGCAAATGCAGCGAAATAAAATTCATGCAAATTCTCCTGTTTATTCCAATGGAATCATTTACTGCTCAAGCAGTTCAGCCTCCAAAAGCAGCGGAATTGTGGCCCTTCAGCTTAGTGAAGACGGAAAAAGCGTTGAACAAAAGTGGCGAAATGAATCTTTTCAGAATTTAATGGGCGGAATAGTATTGGTTGACGGTGTGATATACGGTGCCACTTACCGGAAAGACGAATGGTCGGCCATCGATGTCTCCACCGGTGAGGCAAAAATACTTTCGGAAGCTGTTGGCGGCGGGGTGATCATCTATGCGGACGGCCTGTTTTATCTGTACAGCGAAGATGGAGAGGCAGCCCTGGTAAAAATCGATCGCAATGCGTTTGAAATAAAAGGCAGGTTCAGCGTTCCCCTGGGAACCGACCAGCACTGGGCCCATCCGGTAATAAAGGATAAAAGGCTTTACCTCCGACATGGCGATGCACTGATGGTCTACGACATTTCTGCCGGCTGATTTACTCCCTCAGCCTGATTTTTTGAGTCTTCGAGCCTTCGTGGCCGTTTTCCGGGAAGTCACCAAAACACTAAATTACTGCAATCTTTTTTGTGCTATTTTGTGATTTGGGGATTTCGTGGCTTCTCCTTTGAACACCAAAACACTAAAACACAAAAAACGAACAAAATAAGATTTATTGGATTTTGATTGGTTCATTTTTCCAATCTCCTGTCTTGATACCTCCTGTCTCACAGTCCTGATACTCAAAATCTCACTACTCATCATCTCACCATCTTCTTCCACCGACGTTGTCAGGACCTGCGGACCCTGACAAGTCTCCTCCGGCTGAACTTCCTGATTCTGCCAGCTTATTCAATATAAGGCCGTTCAACATATTTTCTCTCTTCTGTCCTTCTATCCCTCTCTTATCTCATAATCTCAATACTCACAATCTAGATACTCATCCTCTCACCAACTTCCTCCACCGACAGCTATCCATCGCCCGACGGTATAAATCCAGCAGCAACTTTTCCCTGAATCAACTCACTCTTCCTACTAAGCCCATCCCGGCATGCTGCTATTCCCGTCTGCTTTAGCTGACGGCAACGAATGAAACCCCAAACCCGGCTTTAGCCACATCCCCTTTTCAAAACTCAAGAAGAATAAAAAACCTCCACTCCCCCTGTCCCCACCTCTCCGAGGAGAGTCCATCCACCCTTCGGAGGGATTATAGGGGTCTGAAGGCGAAATGAGCTTCCTTTAGCTTATAGGACATCTGCCCCTACCAGAGTGAAAATGAAACAAAAAAACTTGTATCTTCGCTAACATGAAAGAAAAAATAGAAAATATAGATGAAATAATTCAGCATTGGATTGACACCTCTGAAAAAGACTACAAAACAATGCAAAATTTATTGAAATCAGGTGATTTTAGTTGGGCTATGTTTCTAGGACACTTAGTGCTGGAAAAACTATTAAAAGCACATTATGTGAAAAACCAGAAAAAACATGCACTTTTCACCCATGATTTGCTAAGACTTGCAACAAAGGCAGGGCTTATTATTGACGAAGAGACAGAAGAATGGCTTGATGACATATCAACGTTTAACATTAATGCCCGATACGATAATTACAAACAGAATTTTTATCAACTCTGCACCATGGAATTCGCAAATTTGTGGTCAAAACGAATTGAAAAAATAAGATTATGGTTAATCAAAGAGTTATAGAAACAGTAAAGCAATATATCATGATCATTCCTAAGGATTTCGGGGTGAAGAGAGCATATCTTTTTGGATCGTTTGCAAAGGGAAAAGAAAAAGAAAATAGTGATATAGATATTGCGTTAGTTTTGGAAAATATGCCTGACTTTTTCTCTGCTCAAAAACAATTGATGAAACTAAGAAGAAAGATTGACCTAAGAATTGAACCTCACCCGATAAAAGAGCAGGATTTTAATCCCTTAAACCCTTTTGCCTACGAAATCGAACAAACAGGAATAGAAATAAACCTGGCCAAATAACTGTATTGCTTTGTTTGGCATCGGTGTCGCTCAAAGCGGTACCGACGGTTCAACCGAATTGCCATAACAAATCCTTTAACAAGATATGCCGTGGAGTTTCCTTTGAGTCCTGGTGCCTTCGTGGCCGTTTTCCAGAAAGCCACCAAAACACCAAAACACTAAATTACTCCAATCTTTTTTGTGCTATTTTGTGATTTGGGGATTTCGTGGCTTCTCCTTTAAACACCAAAACACTAAAACAGAAAAAACACACAAAATAAGATTTATTGGATTTTGATTGGTTCATTTTTCCAATCTCCTATGTTGATACCTCCTGTCTCACGGTCTTGATACTCATAATCTCACTACTCATCATCTCACTACTCATAATCTCACCGTCTTCTTCCATTCAAGAATTTGTTAAATCATAAACAGGATGTTGATTGTTATTTCAGTAGTGGAATAAAAAAGATATTTTTGTTTGCTGAAAAATAAAAAAACAATAAAAACAGATATTATGGCTGATCATAAAAAAACATTGTTGATGATCCTCGACGGCTGGGGAATGGGAGATGGTTCGGACCGGGATATTGTGGCCACCGCACCCACTCCTTTCATGGATTCCCTGTTGAAAGAATACCCCCATTCGCATTTGCTGGCTTCGGGCGAGAATGTGGGGCTTCCCGACGGACAGATGGGCAACTCGGAAGTGGGGCACCTGAACATTGGTGCCGGCCGGGTTTTGTACCAGGATATGGTAAAAATTACGAAAGCCATCCGGGATAAATCGTTATGGGAAAATCCCCAACTCAAAAAAGCTTACAGCTACGCCAAAGAGAAGAATAAAAAGGTACACCTCATCGGGCTGATTGGCCCCGGAGGCGTTCATGCCCTGAGTTCGCACATGGTTGCCCTGTCGCAAATGGCCACCGATATGGGGCTGGAAGATGTTTTTATCCATGGCCTCACCGACGGCCGAGACACCGATCCCCGGTCGGGATATGGCTTCATCAAAAATGATCTGGAAGCACTGAAGCCCACCAATGCCCGGTTTGCCTCGCTGATTGGCCGGTATTTCGGCATGGACCGCGACAAAAACTGGGACCGGATGAAACTGGCTTATGACCTTTACACCCAGGGGAAAGGAGAAAAAGCCACCGATATCCTCAAAGCCGTACAAACATCGTACGACAACGGCGTAACCGACGAATTCATGAAACCCATCGTTATGACCGATGAAAACGGGGAGCCGCTGGCGACCATCCAGGAGGGTGATGTGGTGATTTGCTTCAACTTCCGTACCGACCGCCTGCGCCAAACAACCATTGCCTTCACCCAGGAGGATTTGCCCGATTACGGAATGAAAACCATGGATCTGGAATGGTACACGATGACCAATTACAAAGCCGACTTTAAGGGAATAAACGTCATTTTCGACAAAGAAAATGTTACCAATACCATGGGCGATGTGGTTTCCAAAGCCGGACTCAAACAAATCCGTATTGCTGAAACCGAAAAGTATGCCCATGTCACCTTCTTCTTCAGCGGAGGACGTGAAGAGCAATTTGACGGAGAAGAGCGCATCTTAATCCAGTCGCCCCGGGTGCCTACCTATGACCTGCAACCCGAAATGTCGGCACCGAAAATCAAGGACGCCATTGTTCCCAAATTAAAAAACCGGGAAGCAGACTTTGTCTGCCTGAACTTTGCCAACGGCGATATGGTGGGGCACACCGGCGTTTATGAAGCCATTTACAAAGCCATAGAAGCGGTTGACCAATGCGCGAAAGAGGTGGTTGAAGCTGCCCTTGAGGGAGATTATAACGTGTTGATTATTGCCGACCACGGAAACGCAGACAATGCAGTCAACCCCGATGGTTCGGAAAATACAGCCCATTCCCTCAATCCCGTGCCCTGTATTTTGGTTAGCAACGATAAAAAAGAGGTCAAACTCCAGAATGGAATCCTTGCCGATGTGGCTCCTACACTGCTTTCTATCATGGGACTCACAGTTCCGGAGGAGATGACAGGAAAGAATCTGATACAGGAATAATAACCGGTCTGTTCCGGACGAAGCAGGTTCATTCAAAAGACAACCTGCTCCGTCCGAAACCTATGAGGGAGAACGAAATATGATTGAAATCGGCCGCACCATCATCAGCCGCGATATTTTTGAAAAAAAATTCGTGTGCGACCTGCCCAAATGTAAAGGCGCCTGCTGCATTGAAGGGGATTCAGGCGCGCCGCTGGAAGAGCCGGAGGCTGAAATCATCCAGCGCGAATACCCCCATTTTAAAAAATACCTCCCTGCCAAACATCAAAAAGCTATCCGTAAACAAGGGTTTTCCGTCATCGATTCCGACGGCGACCTCGTTACTCCGCTGGTCAATAAAAAACAGTGTGCCTATTCCTTTTACGACGAAAACGGCATCCTGAAATGCAGCATCGAAAAGGCTTTTATGGAAGGAAAAACCGCATTCCGAAAACCCATTTCATGCCATCTCTTCCCGGTACGCATCCAAAAATACAAACGCTTCGATGCGGTCAATTACCAGGAGCTGGATATCTGCAAACCCGGGGTCATCTGCGGAAATAAATTGCAGGTTCCCCTGTACAAATTCCTCAAAGAACCGCTTATCCGGAAATATGGGGAGGAATGGTACCGTGAAGTGGAAATGGCTGCGGAACACCTCCAAAAAGATTCGAAAAAAGGGGCGTAAGGCAGAAGAAGCCTCCGCTGCCGCGTACCTTCATGGGTGGCATGCATTTCCAAAACAAATCTCCGCTGCCTCCGCTGCCTCCGCTGCCGCGCGATTGCATCGCGTGGCAATCGGTGGCACATCGCGTAGCACATCGCGTAGCACATCGCGTAGCACATCGCGTAGCATTTAAAAGTTTTTATATATTAGCATAAAATATTAAGCTTATTAAATGAGCCGAAATTACAAGTTTCATAATCCCGATGGTCTTTATTTTGTAAGTTTTGCCGTTGTTGAATGGTTGGATGTTTTTACCCGAAACGAATACAAAAATATTATATTGGACAGTTTACATTATTGCCAACAAAACAAAGGTATGGAAATCTTTGCCTGGTGTATCATGACCAGCCATGTCCATTTAATTTTCAGAAGTGCGGGGGAACAAAAACCGGAACTCCTGTTGGGTGATTTTAAGCGGTTCACCAGTAAAGCAATAGTTGAAGCCATAACTCAGAATCCCAAAGAGAGCAGAAGAGAATTTTTATTGGAACATTTTTCGAAAGCAGGCAATCGGTCTTCGAATGTAAATAAATATCAGTTTTGGAGACATGATAATAAACCCATTGAGCTGTGGAGCAATAAAGTTATCCATGAGAAGATTGATTACATTCACAACAATCCTGTTGAAGAAGGATATGTTTTCAGACCGGAAGAGTATTTATATAGCAGTGCTGCAGATTATGCAGGAGAAAAAGGGTTATTGGAAAATGTAATTGTAGTGAAGTAGAACCGCGCGATGCAATCGCGCGGTAGCGGGGGTATCATGACCAGCCATGTCCATTTAATTTTCAGAAGTGCGGGGGAACAAAAACCGGAACTCCTGTTGGGTGATTTTAAGCGGTTCACCAGTAAAGCAATAGTTGAAGCCATAACTCAGAATCCCAAAGAGAGCAGAAGAGAATTTTTATTGGAACATTTTTCGAAAGCAGGCAATCGGTCTTCGAATGTAAATAAATATCAGTTTTGGAGACATGATAATAAACCCATTGAGCTGTGGAGCAATAAAGTTATCCATGAGAAGATTGATTACATTCACAACAATCCTGTTGAAGAAGGATATGTTTTCAGACCGGAAGAGTATTTATATAGCAGTGCTGCAGATTATGCAGGAGAAAAAGGGTTATTGGAAAATGTAATTGTAGTGAAGTAGAACCGCGCGATGCAATCGCGCGGTAGCGGGGTAATCGCGCGGTAGCCCCCATCGCTGCCGCGCGATTGCATCGCGTGGCAATCGGTGGCACATCGCGTGGCATTTAAGGTACAAGGAAGTCGAACTCCCCGCGGCTTAAAATTCTCCACCGCCACCGTAATCCATGCCTCCTCCTCGGCTTCCACCCCGCTCATCCGACTTGAAATTATTGATGCGGTAACTGAGTGTAAGCATAACCACGCGGGGTTCGCGCTTCCATTCAAATGAACTGCTGAAATCCTCGCCATAGGATTCACGGCGGAAGTTGGCGGTACCCAGCGGATCGCGAACGCTGACGGTAGCCGAAAGCTTACGCTGGAAGAACTCATGCCGGTAGGAAATGTTGGTGTAAAACATCGATTTGGACTCTCCCTGTATCGAAACAGAAGGGCCCCGGTAAAAACCATTCAATTGCAGCCGTGCGTTGTCACCAAATTTAACGCTGGTATTCATCCGGCCATTCCAGTTGGTACTTTCCCGGTCAATGGATTCTCCATTCAAATCTCCCTCAATGCGGTAATTAAACATGGAAACACTGGCGTTTACGAGCAACCATTCGGTAAAGGAGATGTTGCCCGCCAATTCCAAACCGGTGGAGTAGTCTTTATGAAAATTATCGGAGTAGAGGTAAAAGACCCCGTCGTCACCGAGTTCCTGATAACGGTCTATTTTGTTGTTGGTCACCCTGCGGAACGCATCCAGCGAAATATAGGAACGCCCAAAACGCTTCATCGCACCTAACTCATAAGAATTGGTATATTCCGGCTCCAAATCGGGATTCCCAAAGCGAATGGTATACCGGTTGTAATAAGAGGGATTGGGATCCAGATTCCATCCTCCGGGACGGTTAATCCTGCGGCTGTAACTGGCCATTAACTCGTTGGTTTCTTTAATTTTATAAGACAGATGCATGGTGGGGAACAGGTCAAACCGGTTTAATCGGGATGCATCTTCTGCGTTGGTGTTGAGTAATTCCCGAATGGTCAGTTCACCCCGAAGTCCGGCCATGTAATCTAACCCTCCCAGTGAGTTGCTGAAAGTGGAATAGACGGCATGAATATCGCGCCGGAAATCTGTGGTGCTGGTGAAATCACTATTCTCGATCCATGTACCTGTAACCTGGTCGTAATTGCTAAAGGCAAGCCCTTCCGTTTCATTTTCCAGCCTGCTGAGCAAACCGGCCTCCAGGCGGCCATCCCCACTGAACGGATAGGTGTAATCCACTTTCAGGCGGAATTCCTGCTCCTCTTCCGTTTCAACGGAATACACCCGATCCAGGAATTCCCCGGTGCGGTTGAAATTGCTATCGGCCAGGATTTCACTCTCTTCATCCTCATCTTCGCCGGTCTCGCCGGAATAAAACAGCATTCCTTCCAGTTTATGCCCCTCACCGGCAA
>CAYTDH010000219.1:0-7689 GCA_964436325.1 uncultured Tangfeifania sp. | reverse complement strand
TAGTACGATGCAAACCTTTCTGGGAATAGATTATCCGACCATGTGGTTTTTAGTTGTTGGAGCCCTCTTCTCGGGTTACGCCATCCTCGATGGATTTGACCTTGGGGCTGGTGCCTGGCATTTGTTTCTGAAAGGAGACCATAACCGCAGAGTTGCACTGAATGCAGTAGGCCCCGTATGGGATGGCAATGAAGTATGGCTTGTCATTGGCGGCGGAGCCTTGTTTGCAGGTTTTCCCGAAGCTTATGCAACCCTTTTCTCAGCCATGTACATCCCGTTTATCCTCTTCCTGGGTTTTCTTATTTTCAGGGCTGTTTCCATCGAATTCCGCGGAAAAGAACCCATGAAATGGTGGCGAAACACCTGGGATATAAGCTATTGCATCTCCAGTGCCATGCTGGCCCTTTTACTGGGTGTGGTCCTGGGAAATGTCCTGATAGGAATGAACATGGACAGGAATTTCATTTATACAGGAAGCTGGCTCGAATTCCTCAACCCCTATTCTTTGCTGGTAGGGCTTACAACACTCTCGCTTTTTATGGTTCACGGTGCCATTTACCTGACCATGAAAACCGAAGGCCGGCTGTTTGAAAAGATTGCTCGTTTACTTCGTCGTTCAATCATCGTTTTTGTGCTGTTTTTTATTATCATCACCATCATATCCATAGTGAACTACCCGCACCTGACCGACCGGTTCATGAAAAACCCCGTGCTTTTTATTGTCCCGGTACTGGCATTCCTCAGTATTGCCAATGTTCCACGACTGGCTAGCAAAGGAAAATACCTGGGATCCTTTATTTTTTCATCGCTCTCGCTCAGTTTTCTACTTATCCTTGTTGCCATTGAACTCTATCCGGTAATCATATTAAACAATGCCGATATGGAGAGCAGCATGACCATCTACAATGCTGCTTCCTCGGATAAGGCACTGGGCATTATGCTGACAATTACCGCCATCGGATTTCCGCTGGTTATTGCTTATACCATATTTGTTTACCGCACTTTCTGGGGTAAAGTCAAACTCGATGAAATGAGTTATTAATAATTCATTATTCTGATAACCCGGATTTCGAGGTTTTCGACCATCGTAGCGTATTTTGCATATTATGTCCCTTCCACTCTTGTTTGTTTTCATATTTTGGCAACAAACTGTCAACCGGATGAATGGGTGTGTGAACGGCATAAGGAAAATAATAGAGAAAAAAAGATTGGTCCTCAATATTATTAAAAATTAAAGCCTTTTATCCATGATTAAATTGGTAAGGTAATAATCTGTTGAAGGTACCTCAAGTGGAACTCTTGTATATGGTGGATAGGAACTTCCCGGGGTTCCTCATGTGCGCAGGATGACAAAAGAATACAAAAAAGTCCAAAAAACAATTGACTTTTTCACAATCATATTCACTTTTGTAATCAGAATTTCACAGCATTTCATCTCATTATTAGTGTTAATTTTAACGGTATTCGATAGAATGCTTACGCATTTCGATGGAACTCGTCATTTATAATGTTTCTCCTGTTTGCCCGCCGGCCGGCGGACATGACTCGTTTCATCATTCTCTACCTGTGAGTTCTGTTCAACATTAAAAGCGGACATATAACACTTCCTCATTTTTTTTGTCTTCCTGAGCCTCTAATCCTGAGTAGGTTTTTAAATTATCGGGCTGTTCTCCGATTTCAATGGTGTAAGTTCCGTCTTTAAAAACTTTCGGCTGAAATTGGATTCCCTTAATCCTAAGTGAATAAACCACTTCTCCGCTGGGTTCATAAATAACCTTAATAACCGGGTTGTCCATTCCTGTTACTTTGATTTCAGGTAGAAAAGCAATTGGTTTCCGACCATAATTATCTGTTTGGTCAATAGTTACGGGCCATCCCGGGTACTGTTCGGCATCATCTTTTGTTACGTCAACACCCCGCGGCCAGCATTCCATGGCAATTGTGCGTTCTTTTGTATTGAAGCGGACAAGGCCGTACCCGGCAGCCCGTTCACCCCATTCTCCACCCCATTTGTTTTTTCTTTCTTCGCTGGGGTTGGCATAAGCATACATGGTTATTTTGTTGCGAAAACCATCGAAATAATCACCAAGCCCTGGAAGATTGCCCTCCACCGATTCACCGTCAGGTGCACTTTCCGGCATCCACCAACGGTTGTAATAATTAACAATAGAAGGTACGCAAAAGGAATATCCTGCATCGCGGAATTGATTTACTCCATGGTGGATTACAGTGGCCAGATGCTGGTCGCCCGCCAGGTGAAACCCAAAAAATTTTCGCATTGCTTTCATTGCCCTTTCCCTGGCGTTTTGCGGCCATCCGTTGGAATCCATATCGGCAATCAGCGCATAATCGTATTTTCCATGCCGGTGAGCTGCATTGGCAAAAATGGTTTGCGACAAAACCGATTTCATGTTCACACCTTCCCAGTTTTGTCCCCAGGTATCGAGAAATTCGAGTTGTCTGTCACCCAAAATTTTTCCTTCAGGAATATCAACAGTTTTAGGATCATAATTTGGGTCGGTAATATGGTCGGGCCGCGGTCCCATTTTTGGCACCAACCCTTTTGGACCTGTTTTAAATTTCCGGTCTTCAATTACAGCAAAGTCAACCTGGCCAATTTTTAGCGAAGTAAAATATACGCCTATACCCCGTTCCACAGGCGTGGGATCAACCGCATCGGGTAAATGCCAGGTTTGTGCATTTTGTACCGAGTTGACATACTGCGCGGAGTAATAATAACCGCCGTCATTGCCTGCGGTACTATTGGCTTTAATTCCGGCTTCACCCCAAACATTACCCTGGCCAATGTCGTGGTCATCGGGGAGGCAAACGGTGGGGCGGTCTTTTGTAATTTCACCAAATTGCTGGCCAAACAACAACCAGGCCTGCAGATGTCGTTCATGGTCATAAGACTGATCGCCAGAGAAAAATAATAGGTCCGGGTCCTGTGATTTTATGTTGTTAATGATATCGGGTTTCAGCCGGCGATCGTAATTGCCGTTTCCGGTAAATCCGGCAACCACAATTTCTTCTTTTTCCACAGGGTCTTTTCTTACCACTCCTTCGTACTCTGCTTTATCGCCGGCAGCAAGAACACGGTAACGGTAATCTTGCGAACTGTCCCATTCTTCAACCCGGAAATGAGCTGTCCACCGTTTTTCATCTTCCTGCGGCCAGCCGTAGGATTCCTCGCTCACTACCGTTGCAGCAATGGTTTTCCAGTGGCCATCCTTTTGAATTTGCAATTTCACAATCCTGTCAACATTCTCCCCGAGCGGGTAAAGCTGGGCAGTCATTTTCAGCGTATTGTCACTTACCGTATAAAGTGCAAAACAAATGGCATCTTCATCCGGAATATTATCAATATCCAACCAGTTTTCGCCAATGGGTTTTTGTGCGTTACACATAAAACCCAAAACCAAAATCAATAGTGCAATAATTATAAATTTCCCTTTAATCATAATATATTTTTTTTTATTTCAAAATATTTTTATTGAAGTTGTAAAATGCTTTCTCTATACCGATGAGAAATTTCAATCTTTTCAAAATTAGAAGTTATTTTGAGTTAGTTAAAAAAAATCACATTCTTTTTATTTACTCGTTATGGATCACAATAAACACCACTGTGCTTAAGCTGATTTCCGCAGATTCGCGTCTTCCCTGAACAATACGGCAAATCCAAGCAACAGCCCCACCGATACAAGCGTGGTAATTCCCCATATCGCATCCCAGTTGTAACCGGCTTCGGTTTTGTAATGGTCAATTAGCCGGGCACACAAAAAATTTCCCACAAGCAGGCCGGCGCCGAAAGTTACCAGAAAGATGAACCCCTGGGCTTGTGATTTTAAATGGGCAGGCGCTTTTTTGTCGATGTAAATCTGACCACCCACATAAAAAAAGCCAAAAATGAGACCGTGAATCAAAATACCGATGTAATACATCCAGGGTTGTGAAACCACGCCACCTGCATAAAATGAAAGGTAACGGATTGATAGGGCAACAAGACCGAGTACCATCGTTTTGCGCAGTCCAAATTTTTTAATGGCCAGCGGTACCAGCAGTAGAAATCCCATTTCGGCCAGCACACCCCAGTTGATTGTAATGGAGATGTATTTGGTGTCGATATTCAGCAAAAACTCCGAAAAATAGGAGTAGTACATGGCAAATGGAATCATGGAGAGAAACGAAAAGATGATAAAGGCGCTAAAATTCCGGTCTTTCATCAGTTGAAGGGTTCCCAATCCGAAAGCCTCGGCAAGTGTGGCTTTTTTCCCCTTTGCCAGTGGTGGTGTATTGGGCAGCGACAGGTTCAGGAAAACGGCCACAAAACTCACCCCGGCTCCGCAGTAAAACGGAATATGTGTCCCGTCGAAGTTGATGTTCAACAATTTTATGAAGATTAAGCTGAATACCCCTGATGCTACCCAGCCAATAGACCCGAAAACCCGCACTTTTGGGAAATCTTCCGAGGGCAGATGTGCCATAGCAATGGCGCTTGTGAGGCTCCACGAGGGCATATATGCCAGCATGGCCATCAATAGACTGATGAACAATATGTCGGGATTATTGGTAACGGCTGCCCAAAGCAACATAAACGTATGCATAAAATTCAACCCGGCCAGCACCTTTTGTGCGGCAAAAAACCGGTCGGCCAGCATTCCTATGAGTGGCGAAGCCATGCAGCCGATGGCCATGGAACTCAAAATAAGCGCTTTTTGGGTGCTGCTCACTTCCAGGTTGGTAAGGTACGCCGCCAGCGGAACCCACCAAACAGCGTACATCATGTACTGGAGGATCATCATTAGAGAAAGTTTGAATTTTGGCATGATTCTTTAGTTTGTTTTTATTCGAGATATGTTCCCGAATCAAAAGTAAAAACCTCAGATTCGGTGCGTGCATTTTTCATAATTTCTGAAAGTTCCTCAACAATTTCGGGATGTTCTTCAGCTACATTATTTTCTTCGCCCAAATCAGTTTCAAGATTATACAATTCGGTGGTTGTTTTTTCAGGATCGAGTACGTTGTATCTCACCAGTTTCCAGTCTCCTTTCCGGACAGCCTGACGACCACCGCGTTCATGGAACTCCCAGTACAAATATTCGTGTTCTTTCTGTTGCTCTTCATTACCCAAAAGTTTAGGCAGAAAAGAAATTCCGTCGATATCTTCTGGAACACTGGCTCCTGAAATTTCAGCAACTGTAGGAAATAAATCCCAGAACGCGGAAATGTGATCAGTCTCGCTGCCGGCTACAATTTTTCCATTCCAGACGGCAATCATCGGCACGCGAATTCCTCCTTCGTATAAATCACGTTTGTAGCCTTTCAACTGCCCATTGCTGTCGAAATAATCGGGGTCGGCACCGCCTTCCATGTGCGGGCCGTTATCGGAGGTGAAAATGATAAGTGTGTTTTCGTAAACGCCCAGTTCTTTCAACTTGGCCACAATTTCGCCCACCTGCATATCGAGGTAATCCACCATCGCTACAAATGCTGCATGTGATTCCGGCTGCGAACCATAAGGACCGTTGCGGAAGTTTTCGCCGCTGTCAACGCCTTCATAGTTTTTTTCAGGAAGAAATTTGCCCCGGTATTTTTCCATGTACTCCTCGGGCGCGTATAATTCGGCATGGGGAATAATGGAAGGATAATACATAAAAAAAGGTTTTTCGTGATTATCTTCCAGAAATTTTAAAGCATACTCCTGAATTACTTCCGGGCCGTAATCGCCTGTTTGGGTTCCTTCATTCCCTTCCAGCATCACTTTTTCCTGGTTGTGCCACATGTGATACGGGTAATAATGATGCCCGATGCGCTGGCAATTGTATCCAAAAAATTCGTCGAATCCCTGGTTGTTGGGATCGCCTTCCGAGCCGGGATAACCGAGCCCCCATTTTCCAAAAGCTCCGGTTACGTATCCGGCATCCTGCAAAGCTTCAGCCAATGTGTAAGCTTCGGCTTCCAGCGGATGCTGACCTTCGGGCTGAACTTCTTTATTGCCGCGGATAAACGTGTGCCCGGTGTGCTTTCCGGTCAAGAGCGACGACCGCGAAGGCGCACAAACAGTTGACCCTGAATAGTGCTGGGTAAACTTCATTCCGTTTTCAGCCAGTTTGTCGATATTGGGCGTTTCGAAATGAGTTTGGCCGTAGCAGCTCAAATCGCCGTAGCCCAAATCATCGGCCAAAATGTAAACGATGTTGGGTTTTTCTTTTGCTTTAACGGACAATCCGATAAACAATATAAATATCATTTTTAGAATTCGCATACTGAAATTTTTAGATGTCTAATTTTAATACCATTCCAGGCACAGAAATATCTCCTTCATCCCCAGCCGATGTTCCAATTTCATCAATCAATTCACCCGGAATTGCAATACTTTTTCCTTCGATTTTTATTTCTGAAGTGATATCCTTTGCTGATTTTGCCAATAAATCCTGAGCCCAGATAGTTTCTGGATTTATTGTTTCTGGAAACTCAATAACCAACTCATCATAATGACCAAAAACACCAATTGGTTGAGTTGCATCTTTGACTTGAATTGTTACTTTTGCTCGTGGATGAAACCAGTTAACTTCCGGCCGAACACGCCCTTCGGTGGCCACACAAACCGGACCGTTTGGATAAGCAGTTGCCATAACATAAGGTGGTTCTCCCTCAATTTCTACTTTGGGTAACGACATATTTCGGGCCATTACTGCTGGTGCGCTTTGGTAAACCATTTTGCCGTAGGTGGCTTTGTTCCAGGTATCCCACTTTGTAAATTCGCAGTAATCAATTAATTCTTTTTCAGATGAATTATAAGTTCCTTCTCCAGCGGGAAAAGCCGGCGCAATACGCTGCCATCTGCCAAACCTTTCAGGCTCATTCATTCGGCCCTGCATGTGTCGTTTCCCAGATAACTGGTGGTGAAGGTCTTTCCCATCAAGTGTACGTTCCATATAATTGGGGTGACGTTTACTGGCAACCAAACATCCAAGAGCTGCTGCTGCATTGCAGTCGTCCTGAAGATTGAGAATTGAAATATATTGGGGCTGATTTTGTGTTTGTTTCAAAATATCGTGTGTACGACGCAAAGTGGTTACCGACATTAAAAGAGGTGAAGCATCATAGGTCCTGAAAACATCAGAATTTTGCAGTACCCGTAACATATCAACCTGGTGTCGTCCTCCAATATCATAAGTCGAAGGATACTCCTTCTGACCGGCTATATCCCACCCAGGATTAATATTTCCGGCGGGTGTTACATATTCCAGCGATAATTCAGGAAATATCTTTTCCTTGATTTTAAAACTCCAGAAGTTTTCTATACCACCGCCGTCAATCTTCCAGTATTCGATTCCGGCATATTTCGACCATTCCACAAATGTATGGGCCGTGGTTGAATCAATGGTCCCTCTTGTCCAGATTCCTAATCCACGCCATCCATTGGCAATAATTTCCTCGTTAAAAAGGCGCAATGATTCCTGGGGTTCAGCATCCCCATATTCCGGAAAATCACGCGAATCTATTTGCAGCGAGAAAAATGGTTTCGCACCTGGAACAGTTCGTTCCGATGCTTCCTTGGTTTGCCAGCCATGATCGATTAAAAAATACCAGTCACTGCGCCCCCGCGGAAGATAATTAGTTACCCAGCCATCTTCCTGGTTAAAAAGATGGTCGTAGGTTATTTCTTCGCGTGCTGCAGGGTTC
>CAYTDH010000218.1:0-7732 GCA_964436325.1 uncultured Tangfeifania sp. | reverse complement strand
GGAGTAATCGAATTCATTATCTCGTGCATCATTACCCGTATCAGTTTGCGCCAGGACTCCAGTTCTTTCTCATCCAGTTGGTTTTTTATGTCATGCACCGAAATCAGCATCAACTCATCGCTTTCGGAAATAAACGAATTCGATTTAACAAGCAATTGAATTTCTCCGCTATTCCGGTGCAATGTTATCAGGCGTTGCTCCGAGGGTTGTATCTCTTTTATAGTTTGAAAAAGTTGGGTGTCTATCCGCTTCAATCGGTTGATGTGTATGAGAACATCCACTTCTAAAAGGTGCCGGGCCAGCTTGTTTGAATGCAGAATAAACCCTTTCTTGTTGAAAGTAAACATCCCGATAGCTGCGTGTTCGAGCAGGGCCTGAAAATATAGTTCCTTCTTTTGATTCTCCAGGTAAATCTGCTGTATTTGGGTGTTCACTTTCTGCAGGCTTGTGTTAAGGTCGTTTATTATTTTATTTTGGATGTTATTTGGGAACCTCAGTGTTGAATCTTCATTTTTTATCGCATCGAAAAAATAAAAAATACGACGGTTGATTCGGTTCAGAAAATTAATGAGGTTAACTGTTATTGCACAAATGCACAGTGCAGGAATTATGGCTAAAAGGTAAGCCTGATGGTCGAAGATCAGCCATCCAAGGAAAAGGGCAATGCCCAATAGAAGCAGGACCTTGACAAGGATTTTGTAGTAAAGATTCTTACTTATCATAGCCCGTATCTTTTAACTTTGTTATATAGTGTTTGGCGGGTAATTCCAAGTTTTTCAGCTGCCAGGCTCATATTACCCTCACTTTTATCAATGGCCGAAACAATCATCCGTTTTTCCATTTCCTCAATGGTCAGGTGCTCATCATCAAATTTCGAAGAGAATACATGTTTAAAGAAAAAATCTTCAGGTTTTAAAATTGATGAATCACTTAAAATAACAGCTTTCTCAACAGTATGTTGCAATTCCCGAATGTTACCGGGCCAGTTGTATTTCATTAGTTTCTCCCGGGCATGCTGATTGATCTTTAATCCGTGCTTTTCATATTTGGCAGAAAATTTTTTTAGAAAAAAATCAGCCAGAACAATAATGTCGTTTCCCCTTTGGCGCAGCGGAGGAACTTCAATTTGTATGGTGTTAATCCGGTATAATAAGTCTTCGCGGAACAAACCCTGGTCAACCATGTTTTCCAGGTTTTTGTTGGTGGCACACAACAACCTGATATCAATCGGAATAGGTTCATCGGAGCCCAGTCGCATAATCTTACGGTTTTGAATGGCAGCCAACAGCTTGGCCTGGAGATTAAACGAAAGGTTCCCGATTTCATCAAGAAAAAGTGTCCCTTTATGAGCCGTTTCAAATTTGCCGGCACGGTTTTCACGGGCATCGGTATAAGCACCTTTTACGTGGCCAAACAGTTCACTTTCAAAAAGGGTTTCGCTAATTGCTCCCATATCAACACTCACCATTACTTCGTTACGACGCTGAGACAAGCGGTGGATTTCATATGCGATCAATTCTTTCCCGGTTCCGTTTTCGCCTGTAATCAAAATATTGGCATTGGTTTTTGCAACCCAGCACCCCCGAGCACAGAGCCTTCATTTGCAACTTTAAAAATTAATGGTATTAAGGTTCAAACAAACTCTGTTTATATACACCCTGGATATTTTGACCTTCTTGATATTCCTATTCTCGAAGGAAGAGATTTTTCCTACGATATTAAAGCAGATAAGGTCGGTGAAGATCCAATGGGACGAATAATAATAAATGAAACGGCAGCTAAACAATATAATTTGATTAATCCTGTTGGAACAATCGCAACCGTTCAGCCCTGGGATGTTAATGTGGAGATTATTGGTGTTGTCAAAGATTTTCACATTAAATCATTGAAATCATCCATTCCACCTATAATTTTTATTTATTATCCTTTTGCCTACAACATTTTATTGAAAACCAACGGAGGTAATTTTAATGAATTATATGAATTTGTAAACGAGGTTTCCCAGGAAGCATTTATGAAGGATAGTCGCTTTACGAATTTGGAAGATCAATATAATAGTCAGTATAAAAGTGAGAATCAATTAGGTAAACTATTTCTTTGGTTTTCATTGATCGCTGTGCTAATTGCAAATTGACGATAAACTGCACGGAATACGGTTGGAGCGCCACGATACGATTGGTAATCCCCTGCCTAAAAAAAACCTTTACCCCTGAGCTACAAGCGATCGAGCGCCAAGTGTCTAAAAAACATTCAAAAAAAAACGCAACCAGTTAACATATAACCGATTATGACTTTGATTCAAAATGAGGCATTTTTTCATTTGAAGAAACAATATATTTGCCTGTGGAAGCTATGATTAAAAAAGGCATTGTAAGTAGCCTGGATGCTTTAATGAATGAAATTATCGGAGTAGCAAAATCATTAAAACCCTTTTCAGAAAAAAGTGTTGTGTGGGAAATAAGTGGAAAAATAGCATATGTCCACGGAAGAAAAGCATTTTGGACTTCACTCAAAGAAACGGTTTTGCAAAAGTTTTCTTCAACTTATGACGGTCTAATTCCATTTGTCGTTCGGGATTTAAGTTTTGATTCCTATTAGGGATTGCATTGGAAAAACATTACCACAAAGGTGTGAAAGGAGCTATAGACCATGTACTTGGTGTGCGAGAGGTGTTTTTTATCCTTAACCAACTTGAGTTAAAAGAGCTTTTCAGCGCCCCAACACTCCTGAAACAACGGAGTTAATGACTGTCCTGTATTTTTACCCTGACTGAATAAGCACTAAAACCTGCAATACGTCAAAGAACACTTCAAATATTTATCTTCAAAAAATCTTAAAATCGTCATTAAATGGATAGCCCTAAGCCCGGCAGGTGTAGTTCAATCCGCCAGGCTGACGGAATGGGCGCTGCACGCCGCTCAGGGTCCTATTAATTGTGAGTATGTGCTTTATTTTTTTCATCAAGTCCAGATACAGTCATTAATAAAAAGTCCAAACTTTTATTATAATCTAAATCTTCGTACTCTAATCCAAGTTTTCTAATATTTGAATAATAGTCATTAAGTCTAGTGTAATAGTTTTTTTCTAATTGCACAGAAGTTGCTTTTTCTCCTATTTTTTCAATTAAGAACCATTTTTCTAACAATCGGGCAGTTCTTCCATTTCCATCTTGAAAGGGGTGAATTTTGACAAATACTAAATGAATCATTGCAGCATAATAAAAAATCTCAAAATCATTTAAATCTGTGTTTAATAATAAATCGATGTCATTAAATAATTTATCTAATTCTCCCTTTACTATCTCTGGAGGTGCAGCAACATATTCAATCCTATCATCGCTATTGATTACAAACATTGGGTTGGTGCGAATCAATCCTTGCTGACTCTTAAGTAAAAGCTTTGAACTTAATATTCCGTGTGCTTTTTGTACGTTTTTTAAGTTTAGTTTTTGTTTATCTATAAAGTCATAAGCTGCGTATAAATCATCCGCTTTTCGGGTATAATCAGGTTTGAATTTGACATTTAAAAATCTGTGTTTGAAATAACTATCAAAATCGATATCCTCTCCCTCAATTTTAGAAGAATATACAGAAGAAACAGATTTATAGAATTGAAAATAATCGACAGGTAAATCTAATTTCTCAGCATTGTCCAATTTTTCAAGTGGAGATACTTTCACTTTATCTGTGAATGATTTTAGAAGTCTTGATGTCATTATTTTTAATCTCATAAGATATCTTTTTACAAAGATAGCTGTTTAATTATTTTATCTTTAATCGTGTAGAATGACTTATTAGCATTTGCATCCATTATTATCAATATTTATTTTACTCATGATTTCTTTTTGTTTTTATTGTTTAAAATGGCAAATCTTTTAAATCCTCCTTATTAGGTAAATCAGAATCTTCTCTATCGTGTTCATTTATGGGGTTATTAGTATCTTTTTCATCACTTATTAGTTCATAATCTCCATTCAAATAGAAATCCAAGTCAGTTGCATTTTTCGCATAAAGTTCATCAGCTGGTATGCCATCAATTACATAAATTCTATGGAATTTCATTTTTCCACCAATAAAGTAGGACTCCTTTATGAATTCACGTCCGTTTTTATCTCTATGAATTTTTTTCTTCTTTTTATTTTTCACTTATCCCTAATCTTAATTTATTTACACTAAGGTTTCTGGCATGCGCCACAACGTTTGTGTAAACAAATAAATTTGTTTATTCGCCTATTATCAGATTGGTTTACCCAACCTATTTGAGGGGGTAAACAAATTCCTCTGCTAAAGTAATTCATCCAAAGGATTTTTAAAATTCTTAAAGTTGTGTTCCGAAACATGCGTATAAATTATTATCGTGTTTTCACTGTATCGTTCTTGCTGCAGCCTCTCGAGATAGCCTTTGGGCAAAGCAATGTTTTTATTCCGGTTTATTTTGAGAACGCTGGAGTCCTTTCCGTTTAAGGCCGCAGTTGGTTTATTTTTCAATGCCGAATAATCAATATACCCCACAGATTTCATCGCCGAAAAAAATCGCCCAAGGTTAAAATCGCCCTCCGGAACATACCAGCATCTCATTGTCCGGCTCCACTTCGATGTGGTTTCCCTGCGGAGCATATCAATATTTTTTGGTCATAAATAATCTTAATCTTTACGATGCTCTGGTTTCGGTAGATTCCTTTTCTGAGTCATATTTTAGGCTGTGTGTTCAAGCTGGATCGATTATCGGTTAAAAACGGATATAAAACTAAAAAAGATTTTTTTGAAAAACAATGTTTAATTTTAAGCAATTGTTTTAACCAAAAAAAAGCGCAAAAGTTATAAACTTAAGCGCTTCATTACCAATGTGAACCTGAAGGGACTAAAACCCGGCAATTTCAGGCATTTTCAAAACACCCGGAAAAACTACGAAAAAGAACCTATAACCATTGTCATTATTGACTTTGGGAAAATAACGATTATTGAATAATATTTAATCAAGTTGAAAGAAAATGCAAAACGGTTGACCAAATGTTGACCAAATTTTTTATATTTGCTTTACACGTTCAAATGAAACCAAAATGGCAAAAGTGAGTTTTCAACTTAGAGGCAAAAAAAAACCGGCAAATATTACCGTTCGTTTGTCGGCTGGAAGGGGAAAAATATTTAGGGCAAAAACAGGTTATTCCATAGACCCTGAAAAATGGAGTTTTGAAACCAATTTACCCAAACAGAAAGATGACCAACAAAAAAATTTAAAATCACATCTGGGGAAACTTTCCGCTGAAATTGAAATAAATCTGAATGAAGCGGCAAAAAATGGCCTAGACATAGATAGCGTATGGCTGCAAGAACAGATTGATATTTTTAACAACAAAGTAAAAACAACCGATACCGACCGGCTGGTTAATTGCATTCAAAATTATATTAATTATTTGCCCCGGAAAAAAATGAAAAAGAACAAAAGGGGTGCAACCATTGGAACAATACGAAAACATAAAAGTCTGAAAGTAAAGATTGAAAACTTTGAAGCATACCGAAAAAAACCAATAGCTGTTAAAGATGTTGGGTTAAAATTCATTGAAGAACTGGAAGAATATTTTTATGAGGTTGACCAATTAGGCCCCAATACAGTAGGAAATTACATCAAATATCTGAAAACCGTTTGCACATGGGCGGCAAATGAAAAAGATATTCAGGCACACCCCCAACTGAACCGGATTAAAAGTTATGGAAATGAAGGCGCAAAGATATTTTTATCATTTGATGAGCTGGAAACAATCAATAATAAAACCTTTAAACGGGAGGCACTGAACAATGCAAAAGACTGGTTAATAATTGGTTGCTATATTGGGCAACGTGTTTCTGACTTGTTAAACCTGACCACCGATAACATAACCGCAAGGGCTGGACTGGAATTAATTGAATTAACCCAAAAGAAAACCGGCAAACGTGTTGCAATCCCAATGCATGACAAAATAAAAGAAGTTTTGGCCCGAAACAATGGGAAATTTCCCTATAAAATTTCAGACCAGCGATTTAATGAATATATCAAAGACGTTTGTAAGGAGGCCGGAATAAATGAACTGACAAAGGGCGGGAAAATGGTTAAAGATGAAAAAACAAAAATTACCCGGAAAAAATTTGGCACTTTCCCCAAACACGAATTAATAACAAGCCACGTTTGCAGACGTTCGTATGCCACCAATTTTTACGGAGAGATGCCAACAAGCTGGCTAATTTCAATAACCGCACACGCAACGGAAAACCAGTTTTTGGAATATGTGGGAAAACCCGCTATTGATACCGCACAACAGATAGCTGAATTTTACGCAAAACAGGCATTGCAGGCAAAGAAAGAACCCGTTTTAACACCCCTAAAAAAGGCAGAATAAAAAAAAGAACGTTCAAATGGCAGATGAAAATAAATTCAATTCGATTGATGACCTGAAAAAATTCATTAACCCCGAAAGAAGGGAAAGAAACCAACAGGCACAAAAGGAATGCATTGATAGCTGGCAAAAACTATATTTGCAGATAACAGATGAATTATACAGCAAAGAACCCCCAACAATCAAACGGCTGGAATTATTAAGGCTGCAAACGAATGATTTTCTAACAGCAGTCCGGGACATTACAAAAAACATAAGGGGAAAGAAGGCCGTTTTGCCGGATGACTTTTTGCAGGCTGAACAGGATTACATCAAAAAATTTGAAAACCTAAAAATAGTTATCCAACAAAAAATTGATTTTAAACAGCAGCAGCCAGCCCCGAAACCGGAACAATGGCAGCACCCTATTTTTAAAAATAAGGAAAGTTTAAACCTGTTTTTGGGTTTTATGGCAGAGGGAAAAGAATATCTGGCAGAATGCAGTTTTATTTACCGAATGATGCACGACAGGGAAAGACCCGGTTTAATTTTTGACCACGTAAAACCCGGAATGTTTCGAGATTGGATAAACGATATTGAAAAAGATTTTCCCGGAAAATACCCCCTAACCGGAGGACTGAAAACATGGGAATCTTTGGGGACTAATGACCGGGAAAAAAGATACAACCGATTGAAAAAAGAAACCGTCCAAAATGGCAATTTACAAACCTATTGAACGTAATAACAGATATAAGACAACCCCCAATCAAAAACCTGTTTCCCAGTACATTACAAAGCAATTTTCATTTTAAAAGTTGGTTTTTTTATTTTTTTTCAATTTCCCTCAACAACCCGAATTTTTAAAGTGCTAATTTTCAAATAATTAGCAAATTACAATTTGAAACCGGAATAAATTACTGCAACTTTCTATTTTAAACATTTGCCCAAAATAATTGCAGTAAAAAAAATAACATTCCTTTTATTTCAATAAAAAAACCAGCATCGTATTGAAAATAATACGATGCTGGTTTGAAATTTCAACGGCATGTAAAGGAATATTTGCCTAAACACTTTTAAAAATAGGCAAATGGAAAAAACAATTCAATTTATTGGTTATTCACCGGACGAACTGGAAAACAAGTTATTCAACCGTTTTGATGAAAAACTGAACATTTTAAAAAAGGAATTTCAGCCAAAGGAACCCACCGAATTTTTAACCCGTAACGAAGTCCGGGACATGCTAAAAGTTGACCTTTCCACAGTCCACAATTGGACAAAAAGGGGTAAACTCCAGGCCTATGGTATCGGAAACCGAGTGTATTATAAGGCGTGTGATCGGTGCCCTGGATTTCACAATGAATTTTGATCCGATTCGGCGCTCTG
>CAYTDH010000217.1:0-7833 GCA_964436325.1 uncultured Tangfeifania sp. | reverse complement strand
AGCCGTTATTCTTTCCTTACTGGAAGAGGGGGTTGATACCATTTTCGGGTATCCCGGGGGCGCGATTATGCCCGTTTATGATGCGCTGTACGATCACAGCGAAAATGTAAAACACATCCTTACGCGCCATGAGCAAGGAGCCGCTCACGCTGCGGAGGGCTATGCCCGGGTTACCGGGAAACCCGGAGTCTGTTTTGCCACATCCGGACCAGGTGCCACCAACATGATTACCGGACTGGCCGATGCCATGCTGGATTCCATTCCCATGGTGTGCATTATCGGTCAGGTAGCCTCTCCGCTGCTGGGAACCGATGCCTTTCAGGAGTCTGATGTGGTAGGCATCTCCATGCCCGTAACCAAATGGAACTACCAAATTACCACCCCCGAGGAAATTCCGGAAACCATTGCTCAGGCTTTCTATATTGCCAATTCCGGTCGTCCGGGCCCCGTTTTAATCGACCTGACCAAAGACGCCCAGTTTGGAGAACTCGATTTTGAATATAAAAAATGCACCAAAATCAGAAGTTACATCCCGGAGCAACCCGTTGATCCCCAAAAAATTCAGGAAGCAGCAAAAATCATCGATAAAGCCGAACGGCCATTACTGCTTTTCGGACAAGGTGTAATCGTCGGCCGCGCTGAAGAAGAATTAAAAAAATTCGTCGAAAAGACCGGTATTCCGGCTGCCTGGACGCTGCTCGGGCTTTCAGCCCTTCCAACAGACCATCCGCTGAATGTGGGGATGCTGGGAATGCATGGCAATTACGGCCCCAACCTGCTCACCAATGAAGCGGATGTGATCATCGGGGTGGGGATGCGGTTCGACGACCGCGTAACCGGAAAAGCAAGCGCCTATGCTCCCAATGCCAAAATTATCCACCTGGAAATTGATCCGGCAGAGGTCAACAAAATCATTAAAGCCGATGTGGCTGTTTTGGGCAATTCCAAAAAATCGCTGGAAATGCTCACCAACAATGTAAAAGAGAACAATCATGATACGTGGATTGACCGGTTCAGAGAATGTGATAAAATCGAAAATGAAAAAATCATTCACAAAGAACTTTTTCCTGAAAAACCGGGCCTGACCATGGGAGAAGTCGTTCGCATTGCCGGCGACAAAACCAACCATGAAGCTATCCTGGTGACCGACGTAGGCCAACATCAAATGGTTGCCTCCCGCTACTTTAAATTCAGGCATCCTCGCAGCAATGTGACCTCCGGCGGATTGGGCACAATGGGATTTGGCCTGCCAGCGGCCATGGGAGCCCAAATCGGAGCGCCCGACCGCGATGTCCTGGCCTTTATTGGTGACGGTGGTTTTCAAATGACCATCCAGGAACTGGGAACCATTGCCCAAAATAAACTGCCCGTGAAAATTATCCTTCTGAACAACAATTTCCTCGGAATGGTACGTCAATGGCAACAACTCTTCTTTGAAAAACGCTACTCCTTTACCGAGTTGCAAAATCCCGATTTCCTTATGATTGCACGAGGGTTTGGAATCCCTGCCAGTAAGGTGGAGGCTCGTGAAAACCTGGAGGAAGGGGTTCAGAAAATGCTTGACCATGATGGTCCCTACATGCTTGAAGTGGTCATTGAAAAAGAAGACAATGTGTTCCCGATGGTTCCCTCCGGAGCATCTGTTTCGGAAATCATGCTCGAACCCTGAATTATCGGGGGAAAAGGCCATCTTCTGAAAAGCCTGACCCCCAACAAAAAAATACAAATGATGAATAATTAAAAAATGAAATGAGATGAAACAAGAATATATCATAACCATCTATTCCGAAAACCATATCGGTCTTCTCAACAGGATAACCATTATTTTTACACGCCGCAAAATAAACATCGACAGCCTGACGGTATCCGAGTCTGCCATTTCAGGTGTATTTAAATTCACCATCGTCATCAAAGCTACTGCCGACCTTATCGTAAAGGTGGTCGGACAAATCGAAAAGCAGATTGACGTACTGAAAGCCTTTTATCATACCAATGATGAAATGATTTTCCAGGAAATTGCCCTTTACAAAGTCCCCACAGAGGCTCTTTTTCAGGATGACAGCATCGAAAAAACCATCCGCGGTTCGGGAGCCCGGATTCTTGAAATCACGCGGGAATATACGGTAATTGAAAAAACAGGACACATGAAAGATACGCAGGCTTTATTTGAGGAATTGAACAAATTTAAAGTCATGCAGTTTATACGTTCGGGACGTGTGGCCCTGACCAGGGATCCCATTGAACGGCTTTCTGAATTTCTGAAAGAAAGAGATGCAATGCTTGCTCAATCCGACTAATTTAAAGGGGAAAGCGACATTGAATTTCGATTGAGAATGAAAACTAAATAAAAAATGATAAATTTGCAGCAAAATCTGGAAATAATAATAAAATTAATATAATCAAAGAATTATGGCACAAATAGACTTTGGCGGAGTGACCGAAAAAGTGGTTCTCCGTGAAGAATTCTCTATGGAAAAAGCACGTGAAGTGCTCAAAGATGAAACCATAGCCATCATTGGCTACGGAGTTCAGGGACCGGCCCAGGCGCTGAACATGAAAGACAACGGATTTAATGTAATTATTGGGCAGGCCCCTGAGTTTAAGGATGACTGGGATAAAGCAGTGCGCGATGGTTTTGTTCCCGGGGAAACCTTGTTTCCTGTGGAAGAGGCAGCCCAAAAAGGTACAATCATCCAGTACCTCGTATCGGATGCAGCACAGCGGATTTTATGGCCCAAAATTGAGCCCTGTCTCAATGAAGGGGATGCGCTCTATTTCTCCCATGGCTTCTCCATTACGTACAAAGAGCAAACAGGAGTTATTCCCCCAAAAAACATCGATGTCATACTTGTGGCACCCAAAGGATCGGGCGCAAGTGTTCGAACCAATTTCCTCGCCGGGAACGGCATAAACTCCAGCTATGCTGTCTTCCAGGACTTTACCGGAAAGGCTGAAGAACGGGCCCTGGCTGTGGGTATTGCAATCGGATCGGGGTATTTATTCCCCACAACTTTCGAAAATGAAGTATTTTCCGATCTCACCGGTGAACGCGGTGTCCTTATGGGTGCCCTCGCCGGAATCATTGAAGGACAATACCAGGTGCTGCGGGACAATGGACACAGCCCTTCGGAAGCCTTTAACGAAACCGTGGAAGAACTGACGCAAAGTCTTATCCGCCTGGTGGATCAAAACGGAATGGACTGGATGTACGCCAACTGCAGTGCTACCGCACAGCGGGGAGCCCTCGACTGGCGGCATAAATTCCGTGAAGCGACTTTGCCCGTCTTTAAAGAGCTTTACGAAAGTGTAAAAACAGGTGCTGAAACCAAAAGAGTTCTGGACTCAACCAGCAGCCCTGATTATAAAACAAGTCTGAATGCTGAATTAAAGGAAATGCGGGAATCGGAACTGTGGAAAGCCGGTGCAGCCGTACGAAAACTTCGTCCGGGGAAATAATAATCATTCGCAAAAAGATAAAAAAACCTGCCGCAACTGGCAGGTTTTTTTATGGGTTACATCCTTATCAGGGTTCATTCAGATAGTTCCTGCTCTACAAACGCCCCGAATTTCCGGTATATTTGGTACAATTTTTCGTAAATAGCGACATTTTCGGGAATGGGGTGATATTCCGTTTCAATTCCTCCGCCCATATTCTTCTGAGCTTCGCGCGTAGAGCCATAGACTCCTGAAGCCACAGCGGCAGCCATGGCCGAACCTAATGCACAAGCCTGCTCAGAACGGGCGACCTTAATGGGCATGTTGAGTACATCGGCCACCACCTGCATCACAAAAGGCGATTTTTTGGCAACCCCGCCCAGGGCAATTACCCCGTCGATGCGCACGCCTTCTTCGATAAACCGGTCATTGATGGCCCTGGAACCAAAGGCTGTAGCCTCCACAAGGGCCCTGAAAATGCGCGGAGCATCAGAACCAAGGTTCAACCCCGCGATGGCTCCCTTCAAGGCCTGGTTGGCATCAGGAGTACGGCGGCCGTTCATCCAGTCGAGGGCTACAATCCCACTTTCCTGTGGCGGCACTTTGGCTGCCTCTTCACTCAAACGGGCAATGATTTGATCTGAAGTCGTTTCAATCAGTTTTTGCCGGGTATCGCTGTCAATTAAGTCCGAATCAGCTAAAATATGCGTAAGCGGCCATTCCAGAACCCGTTTAAACCAGGCATAAATATCTCCAAAGGCAGACTGCCCTGCTTCAAGCCCAACCATTCCCGGAACAATTGATCCATCCACCTGACCACAAATGCCATTTACCAGGTGATCGCCCACCTCCTCCCCGGGGGCAATGAGCATATCGCAGGTGGAGGTTCCCATGACCTTGGACAAATAATAGGGTTCAATCTCGGCGCCTACTGCCCCCAGATGAGCATCAAAAGCACCAACACCCACCACCACATGCGGGGGAAGTCCCAGTTTTTCGGCCCACTCCTTGGTCAAGGTTCCGGCAGAGACATCGCAGGTAAACGTCTCTTTGTAAAGACGATCGCGCAAACCAGCAAGCAGAGGATCAAGTGCAGTGAGAAACTCTTCGGAGGGAAGACCACCGAAAGCATTGTGCCACATGGCCTTGTGTCCTGCCGCACAACGGCTTCTTTTTAAGGTTTTGGGATTGGTATTCCCGGTAAGCAATGCAGGAATCCAGTCGCAATGCTCCACCCACGAATAAGCAGCCCTTAAAACCCCGGCATCGTGGCGAATAATGTGCAGCACTTTTGCCCAAAACCATTCGGAGGAATAGATGCCACCTTCATATTTGGTGAAATCAATGTCCCACTTGCGGGCAAGGGTATTTATTTCATCGGCTTCTTTTACAGCCGTGTGATCCTTCCACAACACAAACATGGCATTTGCATTTTCCTCAAACCCCGGAGTCAAAGAAAGCGGGGTTCCCCTTTCATCGACAGCCACCGGAGTTGACCCGGTCGTATCTACCGAGATACCGGCCACTTGTTCAGCAACCCCTTCAGGCGCCAGGTTAAGGGCTTCACGGATGGTATACTCCAGCCCTTCAAGATAATCTTTGGGATGCTGACGAAACCGATTGGAAGGAGCATCGCAGTATAGGCCCTCTTTCCAGCGGGGATAATGATAAACCGCTGTAGCCACTTCCTCACCTGTGGCAGTATTCACAATCAGTGATCGAACCGAATCGGTTCCATAGTCAATTCCAATGGTATACTTTTCACTCATAGTCATGCAATTATTTTTGTCCATAATAGGCATTGCTGCCATGTTTTCTCAAAAAATGCTTATGGAGCAAGGCATTGCCAATCCTTGCTCCGGGGTTTATCACGAGGGTCCGGAAAGCCATTTTAGCCACCTCTTCCATGACAACGGCGTTGAAAACAGCATTGCCGGGGTCGTACCCCCAGGAAAACGGGCCATGGTTATTGACCAATACTCCGGGAACCTGATCGGGATTTCTGTCCTTAAAGCACTCTACAATCACTTTCCCCGTTTCCTGTTCGTAATGGTTCTCTATTTCATCCCGGGTCATTTCCCGTGTACAGGGGATTTCTCCATAAAAATAATCGGCATGCGTTGTTCCCAGCGGGGGTATTCCTTCCCCTGCCTGTGCCCAGGAGGTGGCCCATTCAGAATGGGTGTGCACAACGCCACCGATATGTTCAAACTGCCGGTAAAGCACCAGGTGGGTCGGGGAATCGCTCGAAGGCTTCAAATGCCCCTCCACAACCTGCCCATACAGGTTCAAAACTACCATATCGGCGGGTTTCATTTTGTCATAAGTCACCCCGCTGGGTTTAATGACAACCAAACCATGCTCCCGGTCGATTCCACTGGCGTTCCCCCAGGTGAAAACAACCAGACCATGTTTTACCAAATCGAGATTGGCCTCCAGGACCTGTTCTTTTAATCGCTCAAGCATAGTATATTCATTTCCGGATAGCCCGCATCAAAAAATTTCAGAATGACTTTTTGCAAGATAATAAAAGTATTTTTAACACTTATAAAAAATCTTCAAAACCCTGCCAGGAATTCCGTTCAGGGTAAAAAAAAGAATAAGATTAAACCAAAATATCCCGGCAATAATCCACGCACTTCATGATTTCTTTCTGGGCATTTGACCCTTCAGGGACCTGATATTCGAGTTCAATATCGCAATAGATGGGCCATTTTTTATTCTTAATCAAAAGAAGAATATCGGCCAGCGGGGTATCACCTTCTCCCCACGGCCGGTTAGTGTCGGAGGGTGTAGCGGTTTTTCCGGTTTTATCTTTCAGATGAATGCTGAATATCCGGCTGTGCAACCGCTCAATGAGTTGGTTGGGGTGTTCACCGGTAGCCCCGAAATAGTGCCCAACATCAAAGTTCAACATGTTGTTGGGTGAATAAGCGAGAAATTCGTCAAAACTAAAACCGGGATTGCCGGGTTGACCATGATTATGAAAAATGGCATACATATTATGCTTTTCAGCAAATTTCCCCAGCCGTTGACAGGCTTCATGCCCGATTTCATTGGAAACCCCTTTGGCTCCTAAAACTTTAGCAGCTTTAAAGGCATAGTCTGTTTCCTTATCAGACCAATTGGCAGGAGAAAATTTCACAATATGAATATTAACCCCGGCACGGTTAAACATTTTTTTGAGGGGCCGGAATTTCGACATGGAGACGGTTTCCCTCCATTTGCGTTGTTCTTCCCGGGCCTCCTCAGCAGCCTTCCGGTAGGTTTCCTTTTCATCATCCGACAAACTGGCTTCGCGGGGTGGACGGCCCGCCGACGGGGGAATTCCGGCATATGCTTCAACCACGTTGCCCATCAGTTCAATGGAGCTAATGCCTGCTTCAATACAATAATTCAAAATATCTTCAGCAGAACCGGGCATGCTACGCCAACTGTAGGTTATGGCACCAATCTGGACACCACCAAAGTTGGAGTCGGGTTTTCCGGAAAACAGGGAAGAATGCCCATAGCCAAGGGCAGGAAATGCCAGGGTTGCTGTTGCTGCCGTAGCAGCACCAATAAATTTTCGACGCGAGATACCTGAACGGGATGATTTTTTGTTCATCATTTGATTTTTTTTGATTTAAGTTGGTTAAATGTATAAATTTTATTTGAGAATGCGTTCAGAAATAAGCAACACGAACACCCAGACATAAAAAAAACCGACCATAAGTGATCGGTTTTTTTGAAAAAAGGAAAAGAAAGACTATTCCTCTTTCTTTTTATCTTCGTCGGCTTCTTCCTCAGCCTTCTTCTCATCGGCAGAAGCTTCTGCTTTGGTTTCCCCTGCGGATTCTGCTTTACTTTCTTCCACTTTGGGCTCTTCCGATTTTTCTTCTGTCTCTTCAACAGGCTGAACATCTTCTACAACCTGTACGTCATCTTCAGTTTTTTCGGAAGACTTAGAAGGAGCACCCTGAGCAGGCTGCGCAGAATCAGCTTTTTTTCCACTTCCACCGCGACGGGAGCGACGGCGTTTGGGTTTAGTTGCTTCTTCCTCTTTGCTACCGAGCATTGCTTCATTGTAATCCACCAATTCGATGATACACATTTCGGCATTATCGCCCAACCGGTTTCCTGTGCGAAGGATACGGGTATATCCTCCGGGGCGGTCGGCAATTTTGGCCGCTACTTCACGGAAGAGTTCCGACACGGCATTTTTATTTTGCAGGTGTCTGAAGACCGTTCTCCTGGAGTGTGTTGTATCACTCTTTGCTTTGGTAATCAGAGGCTCAACATAACTGCGAAGCGCTTTAGCTTTGGCCACGGTAGTGGTAATCCTCTTACTTTCGATAAGAGAACTGGCCATGTTTGCCAACATCGCCTTCCGGTGCGCACTGGTGCGGCTTAAATGAT
>CAYTDH010000216.1:0-7839 GCA_964436325.1 uncultured Tangfeifania sp. | reverse complement strand
CTTCGGTTATTCGCGTGATGATGCCGGTAAATTCCTTCCGATATATATCGAAAAAGGCATCCTTAAGAACGATCCCTTCCAGGTTCTCGACCAGGAAGGTGTTGGCCAGGTCGTAAAAATGGGTGTGGATAAAGGCCGTAGTGTAAAACCTGACCTGAAAGTAGGAATCTGTGGAGAACACGGTGGTGAACCGTCATCTGTTATGTTCTGCGATTCAGTAAAAATGGATTATGTGAGCTGTTCTCCTTACCGCGTGCCCATCGCACGGGTAGCTGCCGCACAGGCAAACATCGGTTAACCGAACAGAAACCATTTTTCAGATACTCTATATAAAACCGCTCCTTCGGGGGCGGTTTTTTTTTTGCAATTCTCCGGAAGCGTATTTTTACGTTAGCAAAATACGTAGAAATACGCAGATTCATTTTCCGTAAAAATACCCTTTTTAAAACGTTGCTTTTTATCGATTTTTGTATTGAAATCAAATAACGGAAAATGACAATGAACAGAACAAATAAAGAAATTACCCCAATACTCATTTCGATAAACTTGAACACACATCTTTTTATGCCCACTCTCCAAATCTCATCGGATTTCATATTCTGTCCACAACACATGTTCTCTCTTTGATGAAATAAGATGAAAAGGGCATAAAAATGATGCACAAAGGGATCCTGCAAAAGGGTCCCTTTTTCATTGGACCTCCACCAGGCCATTGGTCAGGGCATACACAACCAAACCGGCAATGTTTTTTGAACCTGTTTTTTCCAGGAGTTGACTGCGGTATCCTTCAACAGTGCGCACGCTCAAATTCAATTCATTTGCAATTTCCGCAGCAGTATATTCCTTACATATCAGTTTAAGGGTTTGAAGCTCCCGGGTTGTTAATCCATGAGAACCGGCTATGGTACTATTTTTTCCTGACCTCATGTTATCGATAATCAACATCGAAATGTCATCCGGGAAATAATAATCCTTGTGCATAACATGCAATATGGCCTTTTCCAACTCTTCGGGTTCCGCACTTTTCATCAAATACCCATTTACCCCTTCCCTTATCATATGAAGGATAATCTGAGCATCGTCTTCCATGGTGAGGATGATTACCTTGATTTCAGGAAACAACTCCCTGATGATGCTGTTGGCTTTAATACCATCCATGCGAGGCATTTGTAAGTCAAGAAGAATCAAATCAGGCTTTTTTTCAAGGCCTTTCAGCAAAACCAAAAGCGCTTCACCGTCTCCAGCCTCATATTGCTCGTTGATAAATTCAAAATCGGATAACAGGGCATAAATTCCTTTCCGGAACAGCTTATGATCGTCTGCAATAACAATATCAACCTTTTTATCCTCCATATGCTAATCATTCATTTTTAAAACTATGATGGCAAAAGTACCACGTTGCGGGAAAGATTTCATTTTGAACCGGGCACCAATTAATTTAGAGCGGCTTTCAAGATTTTTGAGTCCTAACCCGGTACTTTCCAGTCCATGAATGTCGAAGCCTGTACCGTCATCAGCAACCCACACAACAACATACTTGTCCGAAAACCTGGTCCTTACTTCAATGTTGCGGGCCTGGGAGTGTTTGAGTGCATTGGTTACCAGTTCCTGAACAATCCGGAAAATAGCCAGTTCTTTTTTTACCGGTAACCGAAAAGGCTGCCCAAAATCGGTATAGCTCACTTTTACCTGATTGGATTTGTTCACCCAACTGGCGAGTTCTTTCAAAGCAAAGGAGAAGCCCAGTTTTTCAAGCGAAGGTGGCATCAGCGCCCTTGAAATTCTGCGCACTTCGGAAATCAATTCATCGAGATAGGATTTTGTCTCGCCGGCAAGGTTCTGGGAAGATTCATCAACCGATTTTTTTTCGATTCTGGCAACATTCAGTTTCACTACCGAAAGCATGGCTCCAACCTGATCGTGCAAATCCTGGGCAATCCGCTTCCGCTCCTTTTCCTGCGCCTGAACTGTATTTTTCAGAATCTCATCCTGCCGGCTGGCCTTTATCCGGTTAATTTCCAGCTCTTTCTTCAACATCCTTTTCTGGTAGGTGATGAAAAAGAAAAAAATGGCACCCGCAATAAACAGCATTGCAAATGTACCAATAATATAGATTAGTATAATCTCCGTTTCACTCGGTTCAATCATTCGAAATATGATTTATTTCTCTCTTTGCGGACCACGGCGAAAATAATCAACTTAACTGAATTAATGATGCATAAAAAAGAAAATAAATGCACATAAGCAGAGGATACAAAAAGAAAAGGGCAGCTCAATAGCCGCCCTTAAGTTAACCCCCAAACACACAAGCAATACAGAACGTATTGCACTACAAAAATAGAAAAAATTCTTGAACTACAAAAATACCGTGAAGCGAAAATCACGGCTCTAATGAATGACCATTTCCTTTTTTTGCAACATCCTGTAAATGGTCGATTTTCCAATCCCCAGTTTGGATGCTACCAGGCGAACATTCTGATTATACTTCACCAGAAAATGTTTCACAATTTCATGATTGTATTCTTCAAGGGTTTTCTCCCGGGAAAGCAGGTTTTGCATGTTGCCTTCCACGCTCATATTTAAATGACTTGGCTTGATGGTATTGCTGTTGGTCATAACACAGGCCAGCTCCATCACAGCTTTTAATTCCCTGATGTTCCCAGGGTAATGATAAGACAACAACATCTGTTTGGTCTCTTCTAAGATCGTTTTGGGACCCATGTCATTTTCCTTGCAAAATTCATTAACGAAATGTTTGGCCAGCAAAATAATATCATTCCCTCTCTGCCTCAGAGGAGGCAATTCTATTGGAAGTCCCAGAAGACGATAATATAAATCCTGTCTAAATTCTCCCTCAGAAACCATTTCGGCCAGGTTTTTATGTGTTGCAGTAATAATCCTGACATCCAACGGAATCAATTCGGACCCGCCCAGCCGCGTAAGTTCACGCTCCTGAATGACCCGTAAAAGTTTGGCCTGAGTATTTAAATCCAAATCAGCAATTTCATCCAAAAAGAGGGTGCCGGAATTGGCAAGCTCAAACTTTCCCTTTTTCCGGAAATCGGCCCCGGTAAAAGCCCCTTTTTCATGGCCAAATAACTCGCTTTCAACTAAACCTTCAGGAATAGCGGAAACATTAACGGCAATAAAAGGTTTATTGCTCCGGCTGGAATTATAATGGATTCCCTTGGCTACCAACTCCTTCCCTGTCCCCGTTTCTCCGTAAACCGAAACAGAAATATTGGTTTGAAGGGCTTTTCCCATGAGACTGAAAACGTGATCGATCTCCCGGCTGTTTCCTTTGATGAGCTTGCGAAAATCAAACCTTTCCTTAATGGCATCTTTCAGGCGGGTATTCTCTTTCTTCAGCTGGTCGGAAAGATAAATGTTCTTAATAATATTGGTGAGCTTCTCCCGGGTATCGGGAGCCTTCATAATGTAATCATAAGCCCCGTTTTTCATCAACTCAATGGCCGTATCGATACTTTCCTGTGCAGAAATAATGATTACATGAGCCTGAGGGCATTTCTTCTGAATGTCTCGCAGGACTTCATGCCCTGTCATGTCCGGAAGTGTGTAGTCAAGCGTGATAACATCGGGCTGATCATCCAAATGGGAAATACAATCCCTCCCATTATAAAATACTTTAACCTGATAATGATTATCCACAAGCTGCTTCTGCAGTACCTGTGCATATAACTTATTGTCCTCAACAATAAATACTTTGTACTGAATGTTGCCTTTAGGGTAGGTCATCTTCAATCGTTCTTTTTAAAACCTTGGGTCGTTTGTAAATTCTGTACCAAATTAGGATTTTTTTCTGACATTATTCCCTCTTTGAGACAAAAATTTCCAAATTAATTAGAAAAAATCCATTTGAACGGTTCCGGATTGGCAGCACTCCCCTCAAACTCCTAAACAATTCGCCCTATTCAAAGCATCCCCCCTCAGCCCTGTTACCAGATTATTTTTAGAAAAGAATGCCAAAAAAAGGACCAAACTAAAATGAATTGCTACTTTTATGAGTGGATAAAAAATCTTGAAGTATGATAAATTACAAAGCATTTCACAAAATGTCTTACGGGTTGTATATTATTTCAACCGAATCTGATGGAAAAAAAGCAGGGTATATTGGCAACACGGCTTTCCAGGTAACCTCAGAACCTCCGCGGGTAGCCATTAGCTGCCACAAAAATAACGCCTCCTCTCAAAAAATTCTGGAAAGCGGAATTTTTTCACTTTCCGTTCTCAAAAAAGAAGCCAGCACCTCGCTCATCGGAGAATTCGGTTTTATGTCGAGTGAAGACATGGATAAGTTTAGCAATACCGAAACGATTCAGGCTTCAACCGGAGCTCCCATTGTTGTGGATTCAGCAGTAGCGTGGTTCGATTGTAAAGTCATTTCCACCCACGATGTTGGTTCCCATACGTTAATCATCGGAGAAGTGCAGGAGAGCGAAGTGCTCTCAGATGACGATCCCCTGACCTATGATTATTACCGTGAAAAATACAAAATGCTCGCCCCAAAAAATGCCCCTACCTATATTGAGAAGGAGAAACTTGAACAGGGCGGGCAGGAAGAGCTGGAGTCACCAAAAAAACCGGACGCGGAGCAATCGGGGGATAGCAGTATGGAAACTCACACTTGCACTATTTGCGGTTTCCAGTACAACCCGGAAGAAGGGGATCCTACTATGGGAATTCCTCCGGGCACCGCTTTCGAAGACCTGCCTGAGGATTATAAATGTCCGATTTGCAATGCAGGAAAGGAGTATTTTAAAAAAAGCTAAAAAAAGCCGGAATCACTTCCGGCTTTTTTTAGCTGAATTATTCGGGTTAGATATCTTTATGCGTCCCGTCGCAATAAGGTTTGTTTTTGGAATGTTTGCACTGGCACAACCAGGCATCCTGTTTTTCCTCAATTTTAAACTGCACCGGAGTAAAATCTGTCCCCTGGTGAGAACCATCGCAAAATGGTTGATTGTTACTTTTCCCGCAGGAACACCAAAAATAGGTTCCCTGCTCCAATGTTACCATCTTCGGTACTTTTGCTGCAATTTTGGGTTCTTTCATTTCTCGTTATATTTTTTTTAAAAAAATTATCAGTCGGTAATCTTATATGCAACCACGCGATTATCAAAAAAAGTCGGTACCAATATCCAGTTATACTTCAGGGCAAAATCAATATCTGCAGTATTTATCTCCTGAGCAGTGGAATCATGAAGTTTAATATTCCGTCCGTCTCTATGGATAAAAATCCTGCCGGGCCAGTTGGAAAAAACAAACTCCCCGTTTCTGTTTTTCACAAGTCCGTCAACACCACCGGCGTCCTCAATGATTCGGGAAACTTTGCGGCTCTTAACTTCCACTTTATAAATGTGCTTGTCACCGACATACAAATTCCCCTTTTCCGTAAATAATCCGTTGGGCGTCTCAAAAGGAGAGCCTTCCATCCACACCGAAAAATCACCCTTGTGCAGAACATGGATTTTTGCTGTACGTGTATCCGAAACAAATACCATCCCGTTTTGACAAGCAGCGACATCATTCAAAAATACAGCATTCGGAGCCGGATATTTTTGAAGAATCTTCCCGCTTTCGATGTCTATTTCAACAAGCTCATCAATATCAGCAACATAGAGTCTTCCTTTAAAAACAGCCATCCCCTTTGGTCCGCTCAGGTCTTCGACCCACCTGAATACCTTCACACTGCCGTCGGGGTTTAAAATACTGATAAATCCATTTCCGTCTTTTTCAGAAGGATTTTCATTAATATTGGCTACAAAGATAACATCGTCTTCCTCATAATACAATACCGATTCCGGAGTTTTTAATTCTGTAGTCGTTTCCCAAACTTTTTCAATCTTCTGGGCTTTCGCTGCTGAAAATGCGGCAAAAAGGGCAATCGTTAAATAAAATAAAATGGCTTTCATAAACAATTCGTTTTTTTTATAGACTAAAAGTTACTACATTAAAGTGTTAATAACAAAAATTGTTCATGAAGTTTTAGATTTCCACAATAAAACCACGAATTTTACAGTGGCATAACTCCATTGCCGTGTTTTCGATCGACCCGGACTCGAATCGCCTCCATTTTATAAAAACCGTATCTACCGGAGGAGAATGGCCCCGGAATTTCACCCTCAGCCCGGAGGGCAACCATTTACTGGTAGCTAACCAGCACACGGGAAACATCACTGTTTTTAAAATTCATCCGGAAACAGGAGTCCCTGATTTTACCGGCAATTTTTTAAATCTGCCGGCCCCGGTTTGCCTCGAGTTCCTTTCGGCTAACTGAATTTTGTGCTGATAAGTTTAATGAATTCATCGCGGGTGGCATTCTTCTGGAAAGCTCCCGTGAAATCAGAAGTTGTGGTAATGGAGTGCTGTTTTTGGATTCCCCTCATCTGCATACACAGATGCTGGGCTTCGATAACCACCGCAACCCCCATAGGCTTGAGGGTGTCCTGAATGCAGTCTTTTATCTGAGTAGTCAGCCGCTCCTGGACCTGCAACCTGCGGGCAAAAACATCCACCACACGGGCAATTTTACTCAACCCCGTAATGATGCCGTCAGGAATATAAGCAACATGGGCTTTCCCAAAAAAAGGAAGCAAATGATGTTCACACATCGAATATATCTCAATATCTTTTACGATGACCATCTGACGGTAATCCTCCCTGAACATGGCAGATTTCAATATCTCAACAGGATCAGTTTTATATCCCTGCAGCAAAAATTGCATCGCTTTTGCCACCCTTTCCGGAGTTTTATCCAGACCTTCCCTTTTTACATCTTCTCCAATAATTTCCAGAATATTCCGGTAATTCCGGGCAAGCTCACTGGTAGATGACTCATCAAATACCTCGATCTTTTCATACCCATTAGAGCCATTTGTTTCAGGTATTCCCATTTTCTTTGATTATTAATTTGACACAAAGATTAACTTTTTTTCACAGAATGAGTAAAAAAGGTTGAATCGATTTATTGATTAAAAATTTTACACCATTTTAGAATATGAATATTTTAATTGCAGCGGCATCGTGGATGGAGGTAAAATTGCTGGCGGACGAACTGCTTCTTCTGGAAAATAAGAATAAGGCCCTGACTGAATTTCAGCATGCCGGAAATAAAATAGCTATTCTGATTACCGGCATAGGAACCACGTATGCTACATTTCGTTTGACAAGTATCCTGCTACAACATGAATACCAGATGGTGCTGAATGTCGGAATTACCGGAAGCCTGAAACGGAATTTGACTATTGGAGAGGTGGTAAATGTTATTTCTGAACAATTTGCCGACTGGGGCATTGAACAAAAAGACGAATTCCTGACCCTCTTTGAAGCCGATTTTATTGGTCTTAACGATTTTCCATTTGAAAATGGAATGTTGAAGGCGACAGAAAGCAATGGGTGGATTCCCTGGAAAGAAGTCAGTGGCATAACCGCAAACAAAAGCCCGGGAAAACGCTCCAGCATCAATGAGATTAACCGGAAATTCGGTGCGGATGTGGAAAGTACCGAAGGAGCTGCCATTTTTTTCGTGAGTAAACACCTGGGGGTCCCTTGTTTCGAAATCAAAGCTGTTTCCAATTATGTAGAACCCCGGGATGCTTCAAAATGGAATATTCCCCTGGCTTTAATGAACCTTAAAACAGCTTTGCTTAAATTGTTGAACAACATCAGCGAATACCAAAATCTTCCGGAATGGTATGATCATACCGGAAAAATCAACCATTAAGCTCCGATATCCTGCTAAGCCTGGAGGCCTTAAGGGTGTATAATGAATTAAGTTAGCTGATAAACATTTTTAGATTTCATTTATTCAACGAGTTA
>CAYTDH010000215.1:2433-7856 GCA_964436325.1 uncultured Tangfeifania sp. | reverse complement strand
GATAATTCATGGGTTTCCTCCTAATCTTTTTTCACACGGTTAATAATGGCAATCAGGTATCCCAAAACAATAAAGGCCCCTGGAGCCAGGACAAAAAGCAGGGTGACATAATTTTCAGGATAAATGGTTATATCAAAAATTTTTCCACTTCCAAGCAGTTCCCGGATACCTCCGAGCAATACCAGGGCGAAACTGAAACCCAATCCCATGCCAAATCCATCCACCACAGAGGAGAGAAGGGTATTTTTGGAAGCGAAAGCTTCGGCGCGTCCCAGGACGATGCAGTTTACCACAATCAGGGGAATGAAAAGTCCCAGACTCTTAAAAAGCTCTGGCAGGTAAGCTTCCATCATCAACTCCACAATGGTCACAAAGGTGGCAATAATCACAATAAAACTGGGAATACGCACTTTTTCGGGAATCTGGCTTTTAATCAACGAAACCACGATGTTAGACATCACCAGCACAAAAGTTGTTGCAAGTCCCATCCCGAGCCCGTTAATAGCGGAGGATGTGACTCCCAGGGTAGGGCACATTCCGAGCAACAGCACAAAAACGGGATTCTCCCTGATAAATCCTTTTGAAAAATTCTTCCATTGATTCATAAACAGACACTTTAATTTCCGGAAGAACCGGTAATTTCTTTTTGTTTTTCTTCGTAAGCCTGGTACGCCCGTTCGAGGGCATCCAGAAAAGCTCGCGACGTAATGGTAGATGCGGTAATGCCATCGATGTCACCGCCATCCTTCTTTACTTCAAAATGAGTTGATTCCGGGTTCTTCCCGATGACACGCTGATCAGGATGGGTTTCACTCTTAAACCAGTCGGTCATTTTCGAACCAAGGCCAGGCGTTTCAGCATGCTCGATCACCTCGTACCCTGTAAAATTCCCGGATTGGTCCATACCGGCCATAACGGATATGTACCCGCTGTAACCATTGTTGGTATAAGTCCTTACGGCAACCCCCACAAGCGTTCCGTTCGCATAAGCCGGAAAAATCTGAATGCTGTCTTCCCCGGCCTTTACGGGTACTTTATAGACTTCTCCCAGTTCATCAAATTCGGGCAAAACCTGCTCGATGGCTTCACTTTGGGCCTTCATTTTAGCAAATTCGATGGCCTCTTTGGTCATATCGTAAACAAAACCCAGTGCGGCCGCAGCAAAGAAGGTAACTAAAAAGAGGGTTACCACCATATTTTTGAATGTTGACTCACGATTTGCCATAGCTCTTATCCTCCGAATCGTTTAGGTTTCATGTAATTATTAATCAGGGGCGTGAAGGCATTCATAATCAATATCCCAAAAGAAATGCCCTCCGGGTAGGCTCCAAAAAGGCGAATGCTGATGGTGATGACACCAATGCCCACACCGTAAATCAATTGTCCTCTGCGGGTCATAGGCGATGAAACCATGTCGGTAGCCATAAAAACGGCTCCGAGCATCAACCCGCCGGTGAGCAAATGATACACAGGAGAGACATAAGTCTGCGGATCAGCCAGCCTGAAAACTCCGGCAATAATCACTACAGTGGCTAGAATCGAAACGGGGATATGCCAGGTAATAACCTTCCTGAATAACATGTAGGCTCCCCCCAGCAAAATCATAAGGGCGGAGATCTCTCCAAGCGATCCGCCGATGTTCCCCAAAAGCATATCGGAAGCATCGGGTAACTTCTGGGTTATCTGTGAAACGGGAGTGCCGCTCGTCAGCCCTTCTTTAATAATTCCCAGGGGAGTGGCCGATGTTACACTGTCTACCTCGCTTTGCTGATTGGCTGGCCAATGGGTCATTTGCACGGGAAAGGAGATGAGCAGAAAAACCCTACCTACCATCGCCGGGTTAAAAATATTGTTTCCAAGACCACCAAAGGAGAGCTTCCCTATTCCAATGGAGGCCACCGCTCCAATCACAATTATCCACCAGGGAATACTGGCAGGAACATTAAAAGCCAGCAAGATTCCGGTGACAATGGCCGAACCGTCGTAAACCGACGGTTTCACTTTCATCAGGTATTTCTGTATGACGTACTCCAGGGCCAGGCAGGAAATGATAGCGATAGCTGTAACCCGGAGGGCATCGAGCCCGAAAACAAATACCGACCAGACAAGGGCCGGAATCAGGGCATAAACAACCCTGTACATAATCTTCCGCGTGGAATCGTCGGTAAAAACATGCGGAGAAGGTGAAACAGTAAGTAATTTACTCATTATCGGTAAAAAGTTTCAAAATTAACGTCATTCATTCCCGCCCTGCCTCCTGCGAACAGAAGACAGGGACAGGAGTTATTTTTTGCGCGAACGAATCATTTCTCCCACCTTGCTCTTTCCCAAACGGATGTAATCCAGCAAGGGTCTGTTGGAGGGGCAGGTATAACTGCATGAGCCACATTCAATGCAGTCCATAACCCGGTTCTCTTCGGCCCGTTCAAAAAGCTGTTTTTCAGATACCGTCATCAAAAAATAGGGCTCAAGTCCCATGGGGCAAGCCGAAACACAGCGCGAGCAGCGGATACAGGGAATGACCTCTCCCCGCTTCGATTCCTCTTTTTTCATCAAAAGAATCCCGGATGTTCCTTTGGTTACGGGAACATCGAGCGATGAAACAGCGCGACCCATCATGGGACCTCCGCTGATGACCTTGCCGGTATCTTCGGGCATTCCACCCGCCGATTCAATAAGGCTGGCCGTAGGCGACCCGATCCGGACTCTGAAATTGGAGGGTTCGGCCACAGCCTTCCCCGTGACAGTCACAACCCGCTCAAAAAGCGGTTTGTTCTTCTGTACAGCTTCGTAAACAGCGAATGCTGTTCCCACATTGCTCACCACAGCCCCAACAGCAATGGGCAGCGCTCCTGAAGGAACTTCACGTCCGGTTACGGCTTTTATCAACTGCTTCTCACCTCCCTGGGGATATTTTACTTTTAAGGCTGTTACCGTTATTCCCGGATATTTACCGGCTTTTTCAGAAACCAAACGAATCGCATCGGGTTTGTTGTTCTCAATGCCAACAACAGCTTTTTCCACATTGAGTGCCCTCATAATCAATTGAGTACCTGTAAGGATCTCATCCGCTTTTTCAAGCATGAGCCGGTGGTCGGAAGTTAAGTAAGGTTCGCATTCAACCCCGTTAATTAACAGAACTTCAGCTTTCATCCCTTTGGGCGGAACCAGTTTTACATGGGTTGGGAAAGTAGCTCCTCCCAATCCGACAATACCGGCATCCTGGATTTTTTGGATGATTGCAGGACCATCGAGCGAAAACGATTTCACCAAATTTTCGGAACGGTCGATATCATCCATCCATTCGTCTCCTTCCACAGAAATCCATATTCCCTGTTTGGGATAACCTGAGCTGTCGGCAGCAAAGTCCACTTTTTTCACTTTCCCCGAAACGGAGGAATGAATATTGGTAGAGACAAAACTGCTGCTTTTGGCAATTAACTGCCCCACTTTTACTTCATCGCCTCTTTTTACAACAGGCATGGCAGGTGCTCCTATATGTTGGGCTACAGGAATAAACACAGAAGAAGGCAGGGGCAAATCTTCAATGGCCCTGCCGGCTGAAAGTTTATTCCCGGGCGGATGGACACCGCCAAGTTTGAACGTTTTTAACATTCTGTTTTATTTTGCAGTACTACACTCTTCTTTTTCCTTCTTCTTTGTTTTCCGGGGAGGAAAATTCAATTCCAGAATGGCGCCGGTCGGACAAACGGGCGGACACTTCCGGCACAATTTGCATTTATCGGAATCGATAGTTGCAAGGTTGTTTTCAATGGTAATGGCATCAAACTTACACTCTTTCTCACACTTTCCGCAACCAATGCATGCCACACTACAGGCTTTGCGCGCTACTCCGCCTTTATCCTGATTCCGGCAAGCCACCACCACTTTCCGGTCTTTGGGAAAACGCTTACGCAACTCGATCAAATCTTTGGGACAGGCATCCACGCAGGCACCGCAAGCCACGCATTTATCATCCAATATGAGCGGAACTCCCTGGTCGGGCCTTAGTTCAATGGCATCAAAATCACAGGCATCATAACAATCGCCATACCCCAAACATCCCCACTGGCAATCGGTCTCGCCACTGTAAACAGAAGCCTCAATGGCACAGGTGGTGGCCCCGTCGAAATGACTTGTTTTGGGCCGGTGCTCACACGTTCCGTTGCACCGGATAAAAGCCGTACGTTGATCTTTCTTAACCGCCTCTAACCCCAATATCTCCGCAACCCGGCTCATGGTTTCGTTTCCGCCTACCGGGCAGTAAAGATCACCCAAATCACCCGCTTTTACCGCCGCTTCAGCAAAAGCCCTGCAACCGGCAAAACCGCATGCACCGCAATTTGCCGAGGGCAAAGCCTCCTCAACCTCGTCAATCCTTGGATCTTCCTTTACCTTAAATTTTTCGGCTACAAAATAGAGAATGACGGCAGCAGAAGTCCCAATCACACTCAGCGTAGCTACAGTATAAATTATCGTGATGCTCATAAGCTATTTGATTTCTTCCACTTCGAATTTGAATACTTTTTTTAAATTATGACGAAAAAAATATAATGTTGTATAGTATGGAATTAACACAGCAAGTGACAGCAATCCTGCTGCAACCTCATTGTCTGTTAGTGCAAATACAAAAATAAGGGTCAGAAGTACGATTAAGAAAGGGAGGACATAACCATAGTTCAACGCCTGAAACCCCTGCGATTCGGTAAGTATTACGGTTAACTCCTGCCCCGGGGAAAAATGGCGGTCACCCCGCACAACCTCAATCTCCTTTTCCTCAATATCGGCAATGGTACAGGCACCCTTGGCATGACAAGCGGCACAGGCGGAATGGGTTACAATGGAAACAACCAGCGAAGAAGGTTTTACCTCTTTAACAATGCCTTTATGTTTGATGTTTTTTTCCATGCCGGTTAAAAAAGTCCTGCATTTTGCTATTTACAGTTTGCAAATTTAGACTTTTTATCGAACTCAGACATGCCAAAATTCAGTTTTTTTTGCATTCCTGCAATTTAGAAAAATTCTAATCTAACCTTTTTTTTCGGGATTCAGATCGATTTCAGGCTCCTGTTTTACCGATTCAACATCCCAGGCACAATCTGTATTGTGGATGGAATAATCCTTTTCGGTTTGGAGGGTTTCGGAGAGTTGTTCCGAAAACCGGCGTGTTTCCTGAATAAAGTGGGACTGTCCCTCCTGCCAGTGTTCATAAAGTTCAAGCAAAACATCCTCTTCATGATGCTTAAAAATCCGGGACGAACGGTAGGCCTCATAACGTGTAAACCCAAGATGTTCGAGTGTTTTGGCCCCCAATTCAAGTCCTGAATTAAACACTTCCCGTTGAACGGTATTTACGTTCAGGTTAAAAAATTCAAATGCATGGTAAATATCTTTTGCCCGCGCAAAGATTTTCACATGAGGAT
>CAYTDH010000215.1:0-2333 GCA_964436325.1 uncultured Tangfeifania sp. | reverse complement strand
AATTCAAATGCATGGTAAATATCTTTTGCCCGCGCAAAGATTTTCACATGAGGATATTTATTCCGCACATAATTGGCCGTTTTCAGGGCATTATCGTATTCTGCCATGCTCAAAACCAGAAGCCGGGCATTTTGGATCCCTGCTTTTTCGAGGACCTGTGGGCGGGTAACATCTCCATAAAACAATTTAAAGCCAAATTTCCTGAGGATTTCCACATTGGCAGGATTGCTGTCAATGATAGTTACCCTGAAATTATTGGCCAGCAACAGACGTCCCACCACCAGGCCAAAGCGGCCAAACCCGGCAATAATAATCGGGTTCTCGGATTCCTCCACCTCTTCATACTCCAGCTTATTCTGCCACCGCGACAGGATAGGACTCACCACTCTATCGTTAAAAACCAGCAGAAGAGGCGAGATGGCCATGGAGAGTGCCACTACCAGCAAAAGCAACCCCGCTGTTTCTGGCTCAAAAAGCCGGGTTTGCTTTGAAAAAGAGATCAAAACAAATGCAAATTCACTCGACTGGGCAAGCAGGAATGCAAACAGAAATTCATATCCCTTTTTCAGCCGGAAAAACCGGCCCAGCAGAAGCAATACAAAAAATTTCAAAAAGATAAGCAGGAAGACATATCCAAGGATACGGAAAGGGTCTTCGATGAACAACAGAAAATTGATGCTGGCCCCTACGGAAATAAAAAACAGCCCCAGAAGCAACCCCTTAAAGGGATCGATGGTTGTCTCCAATTCGTGCCGGTATTCGCTGTCGGCCAGCACTACTCCGGCCAGGAAAGTACCCAGTGCGGGAGAAAGACCAATTGCCGACATGGCCAGGGCGATCCCAATGACCAGTAACAGAGCCATGGCTGTAAATATTTCATGCAAATTGGTTTCGGCGATAAACCTGAAAACATAACGGGCCAGAAACCGGCCGATAAGAATGATTGAAGCAATAGCTCCTATTATAATAACGAGTTGTACCCACCCTGGCAATGACTCCATGACGGTAAGCTGGCCCAGTTCCGATTCCTGAACCTGAACCGAGCTGTTAAAACTGGCGAGAAAGGGTATCAGGGCAAGAATGGGAACGACGGAAATATCCTGGAAAAGCAGGACCGAAAACGCAGACCGTCCCGCAGTATTTCGAAACAACCCTTTCTCTGTTAGTGTCTGCAAAACAATAGCCGTTGAAGACAAAGCCAGAATCAACCCAATACCAATGGCTTTATTGACCTGAAAATCAAAAACCAGGGCCACCAAAGCAATCACCACCGATGTGATGAGCACCTGCAATCCCCCCAATCCAAAAATCGATCGCCGCATTTTCCAGAGCCGTGCCGGCTCCAGTTCCAAACCAATGAGAAAAAGCATCAAAACAACGCCAAACTCTGCAAAATGCATGACCTCTCCAGCTTCCTGTCCAATCAGTCCCAAAACAAAGGGACCAATAATAATGCCTGCCAGTAAATACCCCAACACCGAAACCAAACCCAGCTTTTTGGCCAGCGGAACCGATATAACAGCAGCAAGCAGATAAATCAATGCCTGAAAGAAAAAATCCTCGTTATACATGTCAGTCGATTATATCGTTTAAATAAGTCACCCCTTTTAACGCTTCCATATCAATCTTTTCATCGCGCAGAAAACGGAGGGCCTTCCGGTATTTTCCAGCAAAAAGGCCAATCTCCTGGTCGCGTATGGTGTGCGCCCCATGAACCACAAAAGGAGGTAAATACTCCATATGGCATAATTGAACCGATTGCCTGAAAGGAATTAAAAACTGGTCCATGGTGTAATGGCTCTTCCCCTCCCGGCAGTAAACATCCCTGCGGCCGCCTGTGGAAATAACCGAAAGTACCTTCTTCCCCTCCAGGGCCTTTCCATGCATTCCGTAGGCAAAACCATGCTCCAGGACAAGGTCCATCCACTCCTTCAACAGAGACGGTGCGCTGTACCAGTAAAAAGGATGATGCCAAACGATGATATCATGCCGGAGGAGAAGTTGCTGTTCCCTCTTTACAGAAATAAAAAAATCGGGATAATTCTCATATAAATCATTAAAAGTGACTCCCTCCAGATTCTTCACGGCAGTCACCAACCGCCTGTTAATACGTGATTTATGAAAAGCCGGATGGGCAAATATCAGGAGTACCTTCTTCATTTCAGATTCTTTTTGGTCAATTTGGTCAATATTAAATAGTGTTTTTTTTTGAAAAACCCATGCATTTCAAGGCTAACCTTAATAAAATTCAAATGTACATTTTTTTTCAAAAAGCTTTTTTCAGAATACGATAATAAATATAAAATGAAAAACGAATGACAAACAGTGATTTA
>CAYTDH010000214.1:0-7865 GCA_964436325.1 uncultured Tangfeifania sp. | reverse complement strand
GAACTGGCCGGTGACGAATTGTCTCTCATCAATGAAAAGATCATGGAACTAAATACCAAGATTGAAAAACAGGAAGAGGGACTTACGGACAAACAAAATGAACTCCTTGATGAAATTCAGGAAAAAAGAATGTCGGTAAATGAACGACTAAACAAAATCGAGAACGTAACCCAGGACGAATGGGATGAATTCCGGAATTCGTTTGAAAGCGATCTCAAAGAAATCCAATCCAAGCTTGATGAAGTGTTGGATGATTTTTAAAACCCATACAAATTATTCGAAACCCACCGGTTGAGTTATCCCTTCCTGGTTTTCTTTATCGCGGTCAAAAGGACGGACAGGCCAGGCCTCAAAATAATCCTCCTCCAGCGGATTCAGGAATCCGGATACCTCTTCCGGAGATAAATCTTCTTTGGTCCAGTCAAACTCGATCTCCCGGGTAAGCACAGCGGGCATTCTTTTTTTGGTGTTATGAATCTGAGCCAGTAAAGGATTGGCATCGGTGGTAATAATGGAAAAAGAACGCAGGATTTCCCCGGTGGAATTACTCCTCCACTCATCCCATATCCCGGCAAAGGTAAAGACCTCCTGCTTTTTCAGGTGGATGTAATAGGGCTGTTTTCTGCCCCGTGTATGTTTCCATTCAAAAAAGCCCGTAGCAGGGATAAGGCAACGCCGCGAAACAATGCTCTTTTTAAAAGAGGGTTTCTCGTACAAGCTTTCCGCGCGGGCATTTAAGGTATATTGCCTTATCGAATCATCTTTTGCCCAAAAAGGAATGAGTCCCCAGTGCATTTTTTCCAGACCTGATGAAGTAATCACAGGCATTTCAGGATATTTAAAACCATTCACAAGGTCCATTTTGCGCAGCATTTCATTATCCGCCGCCCTCTCCTGGTATCTTTTAGCCATTTTATTCAGGCTGTAATAAAAACACATAAAAGCCTCCCTCTTAAAAAAATATACCGTAATTTTATTCAAAAAAAATCACAAATGAAAGAAAAGATGCAAGAATGCGGACCCGCTGCAGGTGCCGTTTACGGTCTTGGTTTTATTGGAGCAGTCATTTATTTTATCTCTGTTGCAACCAGCTTCTGGGTGGGGGTACTGGGATTTCTCAAAGCCATCGTCTGGCCGGTTTTTCTGGTTTACGAGCTATTCAAGTACTTAGGTGCCTGACTCTGAACCAGAAATATTCCTCTTTCCCCCGACATTAACCCTGCTGTTTCGGAAAATTTCCCGGGCAAATGAAAATTTACGGCCTCACCCTCCCGTTATTCGGGTTTTGCCTGGCTACCCCGGGTAAAAACAAACATTTGAGGATTAAAAAGCCGGAAGGGCGGAATGATTCTGAACGCTTTTTATGTTATGCCCCATTTATTCCATTTTTTCCAGGGTTTTCCAAACCTGAAACAACCCCCGTGGAACATGGAAACATCCCTTCCACTTGCCGCCTTTGAGAGGAAGCAACACATCACCCTGACGGTTGAGATACCCATACCACTCACCAAATTCGGGGTCGGGGAAATGGCGCCACGTATAATCATGCACTATATTAAACCACTGAAGGCAGCGGGTATTGCCGGTAAGTTGGTATCCTTTAATCAAACTGATAAGCGTTTCAATATGCACCCACCACAATTTCTGGTCCCACTCCAGTTGCTGTGGGGGATAACCTTTGAAGTCGAGAAAATAAAAAATACCCCCGTATTCCGCGTCCCATCCATATTCCAGTGTCTGCAAGGCAATTTCTACGGCTTTTTCAGCCAGCTCCGGTTTATTCAGTCGAACCGACAAATCCATCACAAACCACATGGCCTCAATCCCGTGCCCGGGATTGATCAAACGGCCATCAAATGAATCGGAAAAACTCCCGTCGGGGTTTACACTTTCAAGAATCAAACCTGAACCGGGCTGGTAAAATACTTCCATCACTTCATGCAGGACTTCCTGAATGGTTTCATCAACCAGGGATTCGGGAAGCAAGTGCTCCAATTCCAGCGAAAGATTACATAGAATCATGGGGAGTGAAAAACTTTTTAAGGGCCGTGTTCCGGGTACCGCTTTGTTGTATTTCCCTTTGGGGTTATCGCGCCGGTTCAGAATATGCTGAAAAGTAGATTTGGCAATTTGGGCATATTCTTCCTGCCCCGTCGCTTTGTATAGCTGACCAAATGCCATGGTGGCAAAGCAATCGGAAAAGATATTGTAGGGCTGCACCAGTGGTTTTCCGTCACGGGCCAATGAAAAATACCAGTTCAAATCCCCGTCGTGCCCATATCTTTGCATAAACCTGGCCCCGTGCAGTGCCATATCAAGCCATTGCTGTTTTTGTTCCACCTGATTGAAAAGGGTGGAAAACATCCATACCTGGCGTCCCTGCAACCAAATAAATTTGTCGCTGTCGAAGACTTTTCCTTCCCTGTGGAGGCAGGTAAAATAGCCGCCAAACTCTTCATCCTTTGAGTGATTTTCCCAAAAAGGAACCACCTTATCGAGCAGTTCGCTTTTATATAGATGTGCTAAATTTTTAAAGTCCATATTTCTGCATTCTTTCGTTATTTCGCTGGAATCATTTAAGCCCTTTTTCTCAAGTCTAAGATAAAGGAAAATATAAAAAAAAGGTGCTCTCTGCCCAAAATCATTTTGTGAGATAATTACAATCTTTTCAGGAACTACATTGCAATGAAGGGATACAGTAAAAAAAAGGATGCATTCCAATTGGCTTGCATCCTTCATAAAACAGGCTATTTATCCATTCATTCATCAATAGCCTCTTTGAGAAGAGTGAGTTATTTATTCCCTTCCCGGATAGTATTCTTCAGCTAGTGCTGGTTTTGTTCCATATTTTGATTTGCATCTATCTCCCTTTGCGGGATAAGGAACACCCATTTGGGATTAATACTGGGTCTATCCTGCCTGAATCCATCCAAATAAAGGTCTGGGTCTGCACCCGTGCCCTCCCGGTCGAGTTCTTCATCATTTCTCAGCATATCAAACCATCGATGTCCTTCCAGAAACAGTTCAATTCTTCGTTGAATAAGAATCTCTTCGACCAGGTCCTGTCCGGTGTTTGTTGATTTTTCATATCCCGCATCCCTCTCGGACACCAGCGCATATAGAACATCCTGAGCTTCCGTATTTTGGTTTTGACGTGCCAACGCTTCCGCCTCAATCAAATACATTTCTGCAGCCCTCATGTGAATAACATCCATTGGAGAGATGGTAGGCCCGTCGGACTGAGACAGTTTAATGTGCATATAAGGAACCATATTGTGCGCAGATGAGTTATTTACAATTGCTCTATATTCTGCAACAGCTGCGTCATATTCCTCTTCACTTGCATATCGCCCTGCATTATCTCCTTCATCCCAATCGTAAAAAGTACTTGGAGCGTCTTTTAAAATCAGGTCTTTACGATAATCTGTTTCAGGAATCATATCGTAGAGTTTATGATTCATAAATTTGGGATTACCCCTGTTTTGCGATCCATTAAAATTGTTCGACGTATAATAAAAATAAGACCAAAAATAGGAGGTTTGGTCCTGTATCATTTTTGATCCCCACATCCACTCGGGGTTATTAATTGAATTAAACCCTGATTTATACTGCGCTTCACTCATTAATGGATAATCCTGACGGGCTTCACGAGCATATTTCCCGGCATTTTCCCAATCGCCGATAGTTAGATAGACTCTTGCTGCCACACCTTTAGCCACATCAATATTCAAATGCGATATATCGGGTCTTGACGATGCACCTTCAAAATAAGAAACGGCGTCATCAAGGTCAGCCTTAATCTGGTCATAAACCTCCTGAACAGTATTGCGTTCCAGGCCTTCATAAGGAGGTTCTGTCGCCAGCATGATGGGCACTCCGGGGTCAGAAGAAGGATTCCCTGTCATATAAGCTTTCGCAAAAAAGCGAACCAGGTTAAAGTGCGCCCAGGCCCTGTAGGTATAAGCCTGTCCTAAAATATTGTTCAGGTCATCCGACATTTGCAACTCCTCTGCAGCATTAATGATATTGTTGGCCGAACCAATGATGTTATAGTAAAACCACCAGGGATAGGTAACGTCATTTGAAGTGGCATCTGTATGGGAAACCCACTGTAAAACGGAACGGAACCAACCATTCCCTGCTCTGGAGTGCAAGGCATCTCCCGCTGGAAATTCTGCCATAGGTATCATATATTGCTGTCCGGCATAATAACGAATGATGTTCGGATTCTGTGCATACAAAGTACGGTGGATGCCGTTAATGGCCAGCATCATATTATCTGTCGAGCCAAGCGCGATTTCTGTTGAAACCGAATCGGTGGGGACGGTTTGTAAGAAATCTTCGCTGCACGAACTTAAACCCAATACGATGGCAAAGACGATGGAGTAAGTTAGAATTTTATATTTTGTCTTCATTGTAGTATATTCTTTAAATGATTAAAACTGTAAACTAAACCCAAAAATGACAGACCTGCTTGGATTGTAGGCAAACTCGCTTTGGGTACCGGCGAAATTATAGGTTGGATTCAATCCTTTCCTTGCAGTAAACATATACAGGTTTTCTCCGGTTACGTAAACACTCAATTGACCCAGCCCCCAGTTTTCCAAAAGCTGATTTGAAAAATCGTAGCTTAAAGTCACATTTCTGACATTCAAATAATCGGAAGCGATCAAGAAATAATCAGACGTTGCATAAAGGTCCGAGTTTGAATTTTGCAATCGTGGAAGCTCCCCAACATCACCGGGGTTCATCCAGGAATTCTTCACGTCGGGATGATAAGACTCCCCAACAGTTGAGCTAAGCATGGTCCGGTAAACGCCATCGATCATCTTTCCTCCCAAAGAATAGGTTAAAAGGGCACTCAAAGTAAATCCTTTGAAGGTAAATTCATTTCTAACAGACCCCTGCAATTTGGGGAATGCAGAAGCACCTACGTAGCCATAACCTGCCTCGTTCATATCCTTGGTCAATACCGGATCACCGTTCTCTTCATAGGCTAATTGTGAGCCAATGACCTCTCCCTCTTCATTTTCCACATCTTCCCAAACATGAAAACGGGTTGCCCCGTCTTCCGGATCAATATCGTAATACTTTCTTAGCCAGAAATCGTAGATTGATCGACCTTCAGACCATCTTTTCGTACCGCTGACAAATGGTTCAGGAATAGAGGTAATTTCATTCTTAATGGTAGAGCCCATTAGATTCAGGTTCCAGGAAAAATCCCTGTTATTGACAATAAACCCCTGAATATTTATTTCCAGGCCACTGTTTACCATCGCTGCAATATTTCTTGGTTGCTCCAGTAACCCCATAGACGCAGGTAATGGCATGCTATAAAGCAAATCGTCCGATTTTCTGTTATACCATTCAATACTCCCGCTAACTCTATCGAATAAAGCAAAATCAAGGGCAGCATCAAACGTTTTATTCACCTCCCAGGTTAAGGCCGTATTTCCAACTGAACTCCAACGTATTCCGGGATGCTCAGCGTTTGGATAAGTATCATAAAGGGCCTGGTAACCATATGACCCTATATTGTCATTTCCAACTTCTCCATAAGAGGTCCTGATTTTCAAATCATCAACCCAATCAACAGAACTCATAAACTGTTCCTGGTTCATTCTCCAACTGGCACCAAAAGAGTAAAAATCACCCCACCTGACATCTTCGTGGAAGGTTGAAGAACCGTCCCTCCGATAGGAGCCTTCGACGTAATATTTATTGTCATAGTTGTATTTCAACCTTGAAAAATAACCTTCCGTTGTTTTATCAGTAGTATAACTTGTATTGGTAGAAGTATTTACAAAATTATTCAATTCATAAATTCCGCTTACAATAAACTGGTTTTTAAACCCTCTTTGGTAAGTATATTTTCTCGAGTAAGATTCGTGACCGAGTAATGCACTAAAGTTATGAACCTCATTAAAGGTTTTTTCATAATTGATGAGCTGGTTGAAGTTAACAGATGTCCTTGTGTACCTGCTTTCATCCATCCTTCCGGTTGGGGCACCATCGCCAATCTCGGCATTTTCAAAACCTTTATACTGGTAGTTCTGAATATCAACACCAGCATTAAGGGTTGCAGTCAACCCTTCCATTACTGTAAACCTTACAAAAGACCTGTTCCCGAAATTATTCCTTTTATAGTCATCACTATTCCAGTTCAATTCTGCAATGGCATTCCTTCCCTGATTAATCGGCCTAGAATAGGTTCCTCCATCATCATATTGTTTTTCACCTGCCCCATCCAGAATATATTCGCCAGTTTCCTGATCAACCAAATAAACCGGGTATATTGGAGGTGTCATTCGGGCATTCCGCCATGGATTGGCATAGGTAGCTGAATTGGATGAACCAATATCGCTATCGATTAACGCAGCGTATAAATTGGTTCCAAGCTGCAACCAATCTTTCACATCAAAATCAATATTCAACCGGTTATTAATCCGTTCATAATCTGACTTAATAACATAGCCTCTTTCGTCCAAATATCCAAAGGAGTAATAGTAACTCGTTTTTTCACTACCGCCACTCACACTTAAATCGTAATTTTGCCTGTAGCCTTGTTGCTTGGCAGCCTCATACCAATCCAAATCCGGAAAACCAACCGTTGCATTTGGATTAATTTTTCCATCACTGCCCACAATCTGATCGTTGGGAACTCCAACAAAAGGATTATACCTCAATTGCGAATAAATATTTTCATAAGCATAGGCTCTTGACTCTTCAATAGAATTTGCATTTCCTGACCAGAATCTCGACTGGGCGAAAGCTTCAGCCTGAAGCTCATAGTAATCCGTTGCGTTTACAGACTCATAATAAGGAAGGGCCTGATTGATAATACCAGCTTGCGCTTTTAACGAAACATTCAAGCGATCGGCACCTTTTTCCCCGCCTTTGGTCGTGATGATAATCACCCCGTTTGCTGCACGGGAACCGTAAAGTGCAGTGGATGAAGCATCTTTTAATACCGTTATGGAAGAAATATCACCCGGATTAATACTTGAAATGCTTCCTTCATACTGAATACCATCCACAATGTAAAGCGGATCTGCCGATGTATTCAATGTTCCGACACCACGAATACGGATGCCGGGAGAACTTCCGGGTTGACCCGAACCGGCAGTTGTTTGAATGCCGGTTGTTGAACCTGTGAGAACCTGAGCAACAGAAGAAACAGACCGGGATTCAATTTCATCCTCACCTATAATGGCTGCAGAACCGGTTAACGATTCCCGCCTCGCTGTTCCATAAGCCACGACCATCACCTCATCGAGGCCTAAAATATCTGGCTCCAGAACAGCGTCTACCACGCTCCCCGAAATAGGCAATTCAACCGATTTCATTCCTACAAACGAAAAGATAAGGGTCTCTGCATCGTCCGGAACATCTAACTGATAAAATCCATCAAGGTCAGTTACTGTTCCCAGCGTAGTACCTTTTAGCAAAACAGAAACTCCAGGTATCGGCCTGTCGTCGTCAGAACTGAGAACCGTCCCTGTAATACGACGTACCTGAGCTTCCAAAGTAAGCATGCCCGTTAAGACAAAACTCAATAGAAATAAGTAAAATTTTTTCATAATAAATTTAATGGTTAACAAATTATTACTATACTTTTCACATTTCGAAAATATAAAAAATTAACATTTTCCAACATTTTTTGGCATGTTTTTAACAATTTGAAAATATTACCTGCATTTTATAATTAAAAGAAAAATAAAGAAGAATAAAGATATTTGGAGAATTAAAGAGCCACTCACGGGACTTCCCGATTGATATCGGGATAAACTTCTCGCCCCGTTCGGGCTTTGAGCCACTCACGGGACTTCCCGATTGATATCGGGATAAACTTCTCGCCCCGTTCG
>CAYTDH010000213.1:4522-7868 GCA_964436325.1 uncultured Tangfeifania sp. | reverse complement strand
TCCCCCCTTCCGAGCGAAGCGAATCCAATATCCCCCACAAATCAAACAAGCAACAAGCAACCAGCAACAAGCAACCAGCAACCAGCAACAAGCAACCAGCAACAAGCAACAAGCAACCTCCCCCCCTTTCCCAAATTTTTCGTAATTTGCAGCCATTACCAAAAAACAAAAAATAAGACACGCATGAAACACCTCATATCCGTTCCGCCCAATGTCATCCCCCACTTTCACCACATCGCAGGAGTATCCAAAGAAGACTGGTTTGTGTCGGCCGACCCAAAAGAGAAAAAGGCCGGTTCCGGGGGCGGCACCTCCTGGCTGTTGTCGGAAATGTGGAATCAAAACCCCGATCGTCCCTTCAGCGAGTGGCTGAAGCAGGAAAAACGGATAATCATTCATGCGGGGGGACAAGGTCGGCGGCTGCCTGCTTACGCTCCCCTGGGGAAAAGCCTCATGCCGGTGCCCGTTTTCCGGTGGTCACGCGGCCAAAACCTCAACCAGCGGCTCATTAACCTGCAGGTCCCGTTATTTGAGCGTATCCTCCAAAAAGCCCCTCCCCACCTGAACACCCTCATTGCCAGTGGCGACACCCTCATCTTCGGAGGCGACGGCCTGCCCCCCATTCCCGATGCCGACATCGTCTGCTTCGGCCTGTGGCTCGAACCCGAAAAAGCCACCCGCCACGGCGTGTTTTTTGCCCGCCGCGAAACCCCTGGTCAACTCGAATTCATGCTGCAAAAACCCTCCATCGAAACCATCCGTCAACACATCAGCGATTCGCTGTTCCTGATGGATATCGGAATCTGGCTGTTAAGTCCCCGGGCCACCGAACTGCTTATGCGCAACAGCGGGTGGCAGGGAGCAGCGTATCGCGAACAACTGCCCGATGAATACGACATGTACAGCTCGTTTGGTGCAGCTATGGGAGCCAATCCTTCGCAGAAAGATCCCGAAATCAATGCCCTCAAAGTGGCCCTGGTGAATCCCGCCGGCGGTGAATTCTATCATTTCGGCAACACCTCCGAACTGACCACCTCCACCATGGCAGTACAAAACCGCATCAATGACCAGCGGGTCCTGTGGCATCACGAAATCAAACCCCATCCTTCCATCTTTGTGCTAAATACCGACACCCACATCGAGTGGCAAAAAGACCACCGCAATATCTGGATCGAAAATGCCTGCGTCCCCTCCTCCTGGACGCTGAGCCAGAACCATGCCCTCACGGGCATTCCCGAAAACCGGTGGAACCTCCACCTGGAAAAAGGAAACTGCCTCGATATGGTCCCTGCCCTCGAAGGAGGATGGATCATCCGGAATTACGGTTTCTACGATGACTTCAGAGGACGTCTCGACGATTCCCAAACCCGGTTCATGGACGAGCCGCTGGAGCAATGGCTGGCCCAAAGGGAATTATCCGGGGCTTTTGAACACCTCCCGGGAAACACCGACATTCATTCACTACCACTCTTTCCGGTGCTCTCCGGGGAAGAGCTCAACGGGGATTTTATCCAGTGGTTGCTCCGGGAAAACCCCTCCCACCAGCCCGCGTTCACCCGGTTGTGGTTGAACAATCCACGCCTGAGTGCGGCCGCCATAGGTGAAAAATGCGACATCCCGGCTGCCGAAAAGCAAAGGCAGGGGTACCTCGTTAAAGATTTGCCACTGCTGGCTGCCAATCAGCAGCGCTCGGTGTTCTACCAGCTCGATTTGCAGCAACTGGCAGGGGATTACGTAAAACACCAGCTGCCCCTTCCTCCGCCGCTTCCGGAAAACACCAGGGGATGGCTTCCCATTCACGACCATATGTTCCGCGCCCGCATGCTCCGCGATAAAGGCCTCGATGGCAGTAACCACGAACAAAAGGCCTTCGCTGCCCTGCGCGAACAGGTGCTCGATGTGTTCCTCCGCCAACCGGTCACCCCACGCATCAGCCTGTTGACCGACCAGATTGCCTGGGGACGCAGTCCTGTACGCCTCGACCTGGCCGGTGGCTGGTCCGACACCCCTCCCTACGGAATGCTCTACGGCGGAAAAGTGGTTAATCTGGCGGCCGAGCTCAACGGACAGCCGCCTCTTCATTGCTATATCCGGAGTACCGAAACACCCCAAATCGTTCTGCGCTCTATTGACCTGGGGGAACGCGAAACCATTCAGTCGTTCGATGAATTGAAATCGTTCTATAATATCCGTTCGGCATTCTCCATTCCTAAGGCAGCGCTCGCACTGGCCGGCTTCCTGCCGGAATTTGCCGGTGAGAAGTACCCCTCCTTACGTGAACAACTCACTGCGTTGGGAGGAGGACTGGAGATAACCATTCTGGCCGCCGTGCCCAAAGGGTCCGGACTGGGCACCAGCTCCATTCTGGCCGCTACCGTCCTGGGAACGCTCTCCGAGGTGTGTGGCCTGAATTGGGATAAAATGGAGATTGGCCAGCGCACCCTTGCCCTGGAGCAGTTGCTGACCACCGGCGGCGGCTGGCAAGACCAGTACGGAGGCCTCCTCGAAGGCATCAAGCTGCTGGAGACCACACCCGGCAATCAACAGGTACCTTCGGTGAAATGGCTCTCCGACAGCCTCTTCTTCGACCCTCTAAGCCAAAGCCGGATGCTGCTCTACTATACCGGCATCACCCGTGTAGCCAAAAATATCCTGGCCGACATCGTGCGGGGCATGTTCCTCAACTCAGCCCACCACCTGGCACTCATCGAAACCCTCAAAGAACATGCAGCCGATACCTATGAAGCCCTGCTCCGGAAAGACTTCTCCGCACTGGGCGCCTGCATCGGAAAAAGCTGGCAGCTCAACCAAAAACTGGATGCCGGGACCAACACCCCGGAAATTGCCCAAATCCTCAGTCAGGTAAAACCTTGGCTCGACGGTCAAAAACTACTGGGTGCCGGGGGCGGCGGATTTATGTTGATGATTGCCAAAGATGCGGAAAGTGCCGCACGCATACGCCAGGAGCTCACCAACAACCCCACCAATCCACGCGCCCGGTTTGTTGACTTCGCCCTATCCACCACGGGTTTCCAGGTTACGAGAAGCTGAAAAGAATTTTATCCACAGAGAGAATTATCCACAGATGCGCTCAGATGACACACAGATGAACACAGATAATTTTATTTCCATCTTCTCTTCTTTATCTGTGCCTATCTGCGAATAATCTGTGTTATCTGTGGATCATTCTCTCTCTCTCTCTTCTCATCTGCGAATTATCTGCGTTATCTGTGGATCACTCTTTCTCTCTCTTCTCATCTGCGAGTAATCTGTGTTATCTGTGGATCATTCTCTGTGGATCACTCTCTTCTCGGTGGAGGATTTTTTTTATCTTTGAATTCACAAT
>CAYTDH010000213.1:0-4422 GCA_964436325.1 uncultured Tangfeifania sp. | reverse complement strand
TCTGTGGATCACTCTCTTCTCGGTGGAGGATTTTTTTTATCTTTGAATTCACAATAATACAACTATGGCAAGACCACTTTTCATACTGGTATTTTTCTTCATCACCTGGGGAATGGCCGCCCAGGAGCCGCTCATGCCTGAACTTTCGTCACATGACTCCTCCATGGTTGAAATGGAACGTCAAAGCATGTACCGTCAAATGCTTTCGGGGTTAGCACCGGCAGGCGAATGGGAAAAACCATTGTCTCTTCCCGCATTCAACTTCAGGGAAGCCGTCGCAATGAGATGGAGTTCAGGGCTATCCGGATTTTCTTCCGCTCCATGGTTCATCCGGGAGTCGCTGACAGGATTGCCAGGAGCAGGAATATCACCCTTTTTTCACAGCGGTACTGTTTTCAGTCAGGGCAGCTACCAGGTGAACGACAAATTCAGGCTCGGAGGCTACAGCTACGGTGCCAATTCGGTCTTCTCTGCACCCATGCACAACAACGGCTTTAACTCCTTCGACACCCGCGGATCAACCCTGTTTTTGCAATACAAAGTAAACGACAAATTTAAAATCGAAACCAGCATCAATGTACACCAAAACCCACACCCCCATCCCTGACCAAACCAGCAACAAGCAACAAGCAACCAGCAACAAGCAACAAGCAACAAGTAACAAGCAACAAGCAACCAGTAACAAGCAACAAGCAACAAGCAACAAGCAACAAGCAACAAGCAACCATCTATCATGCTCACCGTCTACAAAGCATCCGCCGGCTCCGGAAAAACCTTCCGGCTCGTAACAGAATACATCCTTCTGCTTCTGAAAAACCCCAACAATTACAAACACATCCTCGCTGTCACCTTCACCAACAAAGCCACCAGCGAGATGAAAAGCAGGATACTCCGTCAACTGCATCTTCTGGCATCAGGACAATCCTCTCCCATGCTTGAAAACCTGATGAAAGAAGGTTCCTACTCCGAAACCTTCATACGGAAACAGGCCCGGCAGGTCCTGAAGAACATGCTCCACGACTACAACCGTTTTTCCATCAGCACCATCGATGCCTTCACCCAGCGAATCATCAAAGCCTTCAACCGCGAAATGGGGATATCTCCCCAGTTTAGCCTGGAGCTCAACGATGACCTCATCCTGGCCGAAGCCGTGGACCGTTTACTCGCCCGCACCGACAAAGATACCCAGTTGCGGAGGTGGCTTGTAGATTTCAGCAGGGAGAAAATCACCGATAACAAAAGCCAGCAGATTGAAGATGACATTAAATCGTTAGGGAAGGAGTTGTTCAAAGAGAAATTTCAGCTTTTCTTCCCCGCTGGCGAGGAAACACCCTACACCCGGGAAAAGCTCAAAGCCTTCCGCTCACTGCTCAACAAAACAATCAGCACCTACGAATCCACTCTCCGGAAGAAAGCAGCCGAAGGACTGCGAATGATAGAAGAAGCCGGACTGGAGCCTGATGATTTTGCAGGAAAAAGCAGGGGAATCGGGGGCTTTTTTGAAAAGATGGCTGCCGGAGAGCAGCCCAATGTATCCCCAACCGTGGAAAAATGCGAAGAAGACACCGAAAAATGGGCTGCAGCCAAAAGCCCTAAAAAAGAGGAAATACGGGCGCTCGCCCAACAAAAGCTTCAACCGTTGCTCCATGACATCCTTGATTTCATCCACCAAAACAAAACCGGATACACCACTGCTTTTGAAGTCCGCCGTCAGATTCGCATGCTGGGGATTCTCACCGACTTGAAAGAGGAAATAAAAACCCTGTTGCACGAAAAAGGGATGCTGCAGCTCTCCGGTTCCAACCTGCTGCTCAGCAAAATTATCGGCGACAGCGATTCGCCGTTTATCTACGAAAAAATCGGCAATCACTTCAGGCATTTTATGCTCGATGAGTTTCAGGACACCTCCTCGCTGCAATGGAACAATTTCAAGCCTCTGGTTACCAACAGTCTGGCTTCGGGTTACTCCAACCTCCTGGTCGGCGACGTAAAACAGTCGATATACCGGTGGCGCAACAGCGACTGGAATATACTGGCCCGGCAAATCAACAGCGACTTTCCCCATTCCCCGCCACAGGAGATTACGCTTGACACAAACTGGCGAAGCCGCAAAAATATCATCGATTTTAACAATGCCGTTTTCGGAGCGCTTTTGCAAACCTTCAGGGAATTTTTACTCCCCGGAACCAACGAGGAATTCCAAAAAAAATTCGACACCATATACGACAGTTACAAACAGGAAATGGCCCGGGAGATTCCCGGAGAGCAAGGCCGCGTGGAGGTCCGGTTTTTCGAAGAAGAAAATTTCAGCAAAACCTCTGCCCGTATGCTGGTGGAGGAGGTGAAGCAACTCCAGGACCAGGGTCTGGAGGCTTCGCAAATCGCCATTCTCGTCCGTAAAAACAATGAAGGTACACCCATCATCGAAACCTTTCTCGAGGCCTCCCGGAAACCGGAAAACAAGGATTACAACCTGTCAGTCCTTTCGAATGAGTCGCTATTCCTGCGTTCCTCCCCCGGAGTAAACTTCGTCATCGCCGTCCTGCGGTGGCTGGTCGACCCCGGCAATCAAATCAACCAGGTGGCTCTGCTCCATTTATGGCTTTCCTGGCTGAAACCCCGGCTAAACCATCCGGAAAATCCTCCGGGCACCAATCCGGCAGGTAGCTGGCAGCTTACCGGCGATTTTGAGTACCACTTTGAAAAAGAACTGGGGCCGCGCACTGCCCAACTCCGTGAAAAAGTGCTGCTCGCTGCTGCCGATGAGACCATTATGCACATCTGCAATGATTTCGGACTCTTTCAGATCGCCTCCGAATGGCCGTTCCTTCAAACCCTCATCGACCAGACCGCTTCCATAAAGGCCTCTATCTCCAACGATTTGTCGAATCTGCTCTATTGGTGGGAGGAGCAAGGAACCAAAATCGCCGTAAATGTGAATGATGAGGTGAATGCCGTGCGCCTGCTTACGGTTCATAAAGCCAAAGGACTGGAATTTGAAGCCGTCCTCATCCCCGGTTTAGACTGGTCCACATCCTGGCAGGGAAATCAGGCCCCTATCCTCTGGTGCGAACCCTCTGCTGCCCCTTTCAACCAGTTTCCACTACTTCCGGTGAAGGCAGGAAGGAACCTTGAAAAAACCATTTTTCGTGATCACTACCTGGAAGAAAAGGGAAATGCCATCGTCGACACGCTGAATCTGGTTTATGTCGCCTTTACGCGGGCGCAGTCTGCCCTGATGATACATGCTCCCCTTCCCCGTCCAAAAAAGAATTCCAAAAACAACAGCGACCCGGGAAAGTCATTGAATACCCTCCTGAAATATGCCCTCGGGCCAGAAACTTCTCCCGGTTTTCACCCCTACTGGAATGAAGAAAAAACAACGTTCTCATTGGGTCGCATCCCCGCTTTTTCCGCTGAAAACACCTCCGGCGAATCGGAATGGATCTCCCGCTACCGGTTTCTCGATTTCAGTAACCGCATCCGGCTAAGAATCAACAGCGAGGACTTTCTGATCACAGGTGAAGCGGGGCAGTCGACCCGGAACAAGGGAAAAATCATTCATGAAATCCTTTCGGATATCACCACCCGAAACGATGTAAAAGCGGCCTGTCAGAAAGCCGTGAGCGAAGGGAAAATCGATGCCGGCGAAGCGGTTTCCATCGGGCAAATGCTCAGCCAAAGCCTGGAACGCCCCCTTGTAAAAAACTGGTTCAACGGCAGCTACAGGGTCATCAATGAGCGTGAACTCCTGACACCCGACAACCTCCTGCGGCCCGACCGCATCATGATCTCAGCCAACAAAGCCATCGTGGTTGATTACAAATGGGGAGAAAAGGTACCCGGCAAATACCACCAGCAAGTCCGCCAATACGCTCAAATCCTCCGGGAAGCCGGTTTTGAAAACGTAACTGGCTACCTGTGGTACATCCACCTCAACGAGGTAGAAGAGGTCTCCATCGAAAATCCCTGATAATTTGTGGTTCATTTCCTCTCCTCCGACGTTGACAGGTCCTCCCGACGCTGTCAAGTCATCGTTCCGTTCAGCGACCCTTACCTGCAAATTCACCAGAACTATCAAAGTCCATTCACCAGCACAATTTTAATCCTTCTTCCGATTAGCGTCTTCGCGCCTTGGCGGTTAGGGTAATATTATCCGACGTTAACACAAACAGACGCAAAGCATTGCGTCTCTACGAAACATCCCATTTATTCAACAATTTTCCAATTTTTCCATCTGTGCCCATCTTTATCTATCTATAAATCATCCTCTTCATCTGCGCCCATCTGCGAATTATCTGCGTCATCTGTGGATCATTCTCTTCTCATCTGCGAATTATCTGCGTCATCTGTGGATCATTCTCTTCTCATCTGCGCCCATCTGCGAATTATCTGCGTCATCTGTGGATCATTCTCTCCTCA
>CAYTDH010000212.1:0-7899 GCA_964436325.1 uncultured Tangfeifania sp. | reverse complement strand
AAGCTGCCTCAAAGCCATGAAAACAATTAAACAATGTTCAGAAAACAGAAAACTAGAAACAATTAAATAGTCATAATGTCTTTATCTTTAGCTTCCACTAAAGCATCCACTTTTTGGCCGTAATTATCCGTCATTTTTTGCACTTCATTTTCGGCGTCTTTTTCGATGTCTTCAGACAGTCCTTCCTTGAGTAATTTTTTAAGGCTGTCTTTTGCTTCTTTTCGTGCACTCCGGATACTTACTTTGGCCGTTTCGCCCTCCTGGCTCACTTGTTTAACGAGCTGTTTTCTTCGTTCTTCAGTAAGGGCGGGTATATTGATTCGGATGATTTCACCATTATTTTCGGGATTGAAACCGAGGTTGGCTGCAAGGATGGCTTTTTCGATGACGGGGATTATTCCTTTTTCCCATGGTTGTACCGCAATGGTGCGGGCATCGGGAGTACTCACATTGGAAACCTGATTCAAGGGAGTAAGTGTTCCGTAATATTCAATCTGAACGCCGTCAAGCATTGTGGGCGTAGCTTTGCCAGCCCGGATGTGCATCAACTCTTTTTCGAGATGTGCGATGGCAGCATCCATTCTCTCTTTACACTCTTCTATTACAAAATCTACTTCTTCTTGCATTGGTTAAGTCCTGTATTTTCCTTGCATTGTAGCAAATATAGAAAAAATTAATAAATGTGAAAATTTTTAAAAAGAAATTGTTAAATGCTTTTTCCAATGAACGTTAATAAACCAGCGTCCCCGTCTTTTCACCCTCGATCACTTTTTTCAGGTTTCCCTTTTTATCCATATTGAAAACCAATATGGGAAGTTGGTTCTCTTTACATAGGGTTGTTGCAGTAAGGTCCATTACTTTCAGGTTTTTGGCGTACACTTCGTCGAAGCGTATGCTTTCAAAGCGGGTGGCCTCCGGATGTTTTTCAGGATCGGCGGAATAGACTCCGTCAACCCGGGTTCCTTTCAACATGATTTCTGCTTCGGTTTCCACTGCCCGGAGAGCACTGGCTGTATCTGTTGTAAAATAGGGGTTCCCTGTTCCTCCGGCAATGATTACTACCTCGCCTTGTTGAAGGGCCTCCAGGGCTTTCTCCCGGGAATAATATTCCCCTACGGGTTCCATTCGTATGGAGGTAAAGACCCGTGCTTTTTTTCCGTAACTCCGGAGTGATGAACTCAGGGCTAAACTGTTGATGACTGTGGCAAGCATCCCCATTTGGTCGCCCTTTACACGATCAAAGCCTTTGCTTGAACCGGCCAGCCCACGAAAAATATTTCCACCGCCGATAACAATGCTGATTTGGACCCCCATACGGCTTATTTCAGCAATCTGTTCGGCATATTCATTGAGCCGGGATTCATCAATCCCGTATTTTTGAGGCCCCATAAGGGATTCGCCGCTTAATTTCAAAAGAATGCGCTGGTATTTTGGCATGATTTTATTTTGTATTATGAATTATCTTACTTCAATTCCTTTTTCCTTGCAGATGGCATCTCCCAGTTCACTGAGTTTATATTTCTGAATCTTACCACTGGCTGTCATGGGAAATTCATCTACGAAGAAGACATACCGCGGTGTTTTAAAGCGGGCAATTTTTCCGCGGCAAAAATCAAAAACATCTTCTTCGGTTAAGGCCTTCCCTTTCTTTGGGCGGATGAAGGCGGCCACTTCTTCTCCGTATTTCGGACTGGTAATTCCGGCTACCTCAACGGTTTCAATCTGGGGCATGCCATACAGGAAATTTTCAATTTCACGGGGATAGATATTTTCGCCTCCACGGATGATCATGTCTTTGATGCGTCCGGTAATGCGATAAAATCCGTCTTTTGTTTTTACAGCCAAATCGCCTGAATGCAGCCAGCCCTCTTCATCGATGGCCTTGCGGGTGGCTTCGGGGTTTTTATAATACCCTTTCATCACATTGTATCCACGGCAGCAAATTTCCCCCTGCTCTTCAATCCCGCACGGTTCATTGGTTTCCGGGTTTACAATTTTAACCTCCACATTGGGGTATTCAAAACCCACAGTGGAAGAGCGAACCTCCGGGGAGTTGTGGGTCCGGGTAGCCGTCATTCCGGGTGAGGATTCGGTTTGGCCGTAGACAATGATGACATCTTTCATGTTCATTTTGGTCATGACCTGGTTCATGGTTTCGATGGGGCAGGGGGCTCCTGCCATGATCCCGGTGCGCAGGGAACTCAGGTTAAACATTTCGAACATCGGGTGATTCAGTTCGGCAATAAACATAGTGGGTACGCCGTACAGTGCGGTACATTTTTCTTTCTGCACCGAGGCCAGCACCATCAGGGGATCGAAATCCTCTGTGAATACCATGGTGGCACCGTGTGTGATGATGGCGCAAACAGCAAGAACGCTTCCGAAACAGTGGAACAGGGGAACACAAATAAGCAGGCGTTCTTTCGAGGTGTATTTCATGCACTGTCCTGTGGCATACCCGTTGTTCAAAATATTGTGGTGCGACAGCATCACCCCCTTTGGAAAACCAGTGGTTCCCGAAGTATATTGCATGTTGATCACGTCATGGCAATTCAGCGATTCTTTGATGGTTTCCAGTTCAAAATCATCCATGTGATTCCCGAGAAGAATAAGCTCGGAGGTGTTATACATCCCCCGGTGTTTTTGCTGGCCAATAAATACAAGGTTTTTCAGCATGGGAAAGTTGCTGTTTCTGAGTTCTCCCCTGGGATGTTTTTTCGCTTCGGGAATCAAATCAAAAACGATCTCCACATAATCACTGTCGCGGTAACCGTCCATGAGAAACAGGGTTTGCACATCGGCGTTTTTGAGCAGGTATTTCAGCTCAGAACTTTTATAATTGGTATTGATGGTTACCAGAACCGCTCCGATTTTGGCAGTGGCAAACATTACAGTAGTCCAGTCGGGTACATTTTTGGCCCAGATGCCCACCTTGTCACCGGGTTTTACACCAATGTAAAGAAGCCCTTTAGCCAGGGCATTCACACGATCATTAAACTGTTTATATGTAAACCGCAAGTCCCGGTCGGGGTATACCATAAATTCCTGGTCGGGGGTTTCAAAAGCCCATTTTTCCAGGATTTCACCAAGGGTATAGTCAAGTAACTGCATGGTTTCTGTTCTAGTGTTTTGAAAAAATAATTAAACCGGAGTATAGACCACTGCCAGGATTTTTGCCGGTTCGTTGCCCGCGGCATGCACATTATGGGGGACCACAGAATCGAGGTAGATGGTATCGCCTTTATTGACCGTAAAAAGGTCTTTGCCGTAATTCACTTCAATACGGCCTTCCAGCACATAGATGAACTCTTCTCCTTCATGGGTGGACAATTTGTAATCCGATTCATGGGAGGGTTCAATATTTACGATAAAAGGTTCCATATGCCTCCCGGCTTTGTCCTGTGCCAGTGAAAAAAAGTTCAGGTGTTCTCTGCTGGATTCATCCCTGGTGGAAAAGCTCAGGCTTTTTTCCTCTTCTCCTGCTTTGACAATTACAGGACCCACATGCTCCTGGTCATCCAGAAAAGTACCAATGCGCACTCCAAGGGCCCTGGAGATTTTGATGAGGTGCCCCAGAGAGGGAACGACCCCTTTTTTTTCAATTTTTTCAAGTTGGGAAGGATCAAGGTTGGCATTTAATGCGAGTTCCTCAAGGCTGATTTGCCGGAATTCGCGGAATTGCTTAATTTTTTTTCCCAGGTTGTTCTTTCGATTCATTTGGCATTCAATTTAAAAGACAAAAATATAAGTTTGAAAAGAAATTTAACCTGAACTATTCATAAATTTTTGAAAACCTGAATAAAGTCCAGGTAAAAATAGGAGATGTTATTGATAAAAAAAAAGGTGCTTTCGCATGAAGCACCTTTTCTGTTTTTTTACAGCCATTTAACAAAACTGAAATCCTGGCGGTGAGGCAGCCCCTCATTTTTAGGGTACAGCCGGAGCCCGTAATTGAATGAACCGGGATGTACCGGATGGAAATTCAGCTTAAAGCAGCAGGAGGTTCCTTCGCATTTTTCAAGCTCAAAATCAAATGTTTCAATCATCCGGGGACCTTCATCTGTGATATTTTCAGTGACAACCAACTCAAGTCCTGCTTCCTGACATGAAAGGCCTTTCAGATCGATTTCCACGTGGAAGGGATACTCCTGTCCCATCTTCATAACATCTTTAATCCCATCGGTTGACTGGGTATGCTTGATTTCAATGTTGTCCCATACAGAACTTACCTTAAATTTCCATGCGGCCAGTTCTTTGGCCCATTTGAAGTTTTCCCCGATGACTTTTGCAGAGCGCTCCAGCTGTGGCCGGTAATACCTTTCATGATAGTCCTGCATCATTCTTCCGGTGGTGAATTTTGGGGCTACCCGGGCGATGGTATTTTTGATGTATTCGATCCACTTCATGGGGATATCTTCGTTGTTGCGGTCGTAAAATGCAGGTACGATTTCTTCTTCCAGGATATTATAGATGGTTTCGGCATCCAGTTCATCCTGGAAATCCTGAACATCATACGCCCTCTCGGCAGGAAGGGCCCAACCCGCATCTTTCTGGTACCCTTCCACCCACCATCCGTCGAGGACAGAAAAATGAATTGTGCCGTTCATAACTCCTTTCTGACCACTGGTGCCGGAAGCTTCCAAAGGACGGGTAGGGGTGTTCAGCCAAACATCTACACCCTGAAGAAGCATCTTGGCAAGATTGATGTCGTAATTCTGGACAAAAAGGATTTTTCCCCTGAATTTGGGCTTTTTGGAAATTTCCACGATGTATTTGATAAGGTCCTGGCCTGCTTTATCCGCAGGGTGCGCTTTACCGGCAAAGATGAATTGTACCGGTTTTTCGGAATTGTTGACAATTTCAGAGAGCCGTTCCAGGTTTCTGAAAAGTAAGTATCCCCTTTTGTAGGTAGCAAAACGACGCGCAAAGCCAATGGTTAATGCATTGGGGTCCATTTTGCTTTTTACTTCGGAGATAAGTTTGGGATTTTCGTTGCGTTTAATCCAGTTGTCTGAAAAGCGTTCTTTAATGTAGCTGATTAATTTGGAACGCAAGGTTTTTCGAATTTCCCAGATTTTTTCCTCGGGCACCTCATATATTTTGTTCCAGATATCAAAATCGAGTTGATTTTGGGGGAATTCCTCTCCGAAATAGGTTTTGTGAATGTCTTTCCATTCCTGCGCTGTCCAAGAAGCATAATGTACTCCGTTGGTAACGTAACCGATTTCAATTTCTTCTTCGAGGTAGCCCTGATAGAGTGATTTCAGTACCGATTTACTGACTTCACCATGCAGTTTGCTCACTCCGTTTATTCCCTGGGAGAGGTTTGAGGCCAGGTAGCTCATATTAAAATGGTCCTCTTCAGGAGTTGCTTTTCCCAGAAGGTCGAATTCCTCCCAGGAGAGCCCAATCTTTTCATTGAATCCGTTCATGTAATAGTTGAACAGGTCGTTTTGAAAGGAGTCGTGTCCCGCAGGCACCGGGGTGTGGGTAGTAAACACTGTGGATGCCCGTACCACCTCTTTAGCTTCCGAAAAACTCAGACCGTTTTTACCCATAATGTCTGACAACCGCTGAATTCCGATAAAAGCTGCGTGTCCTTCATTGCAATGGTAGAGCCCCGAATCATATCCCAGGATGTTGAGGGCTTTGATGCCTCCGATCCCCAGCAGGATTTCCTGCTTTAAGCGGTTTTCATTATCGCCCCCGTACAAATGATGCGTTATCTGACGATCGGGGTCCTGATTCTCCGGCAGATCGGCATCAAGCAGGAATAATTTAACTGAACCGATGTTGACCTGCCATATGCGGGCATGGACTTTCCGTCCCGGATAATCCAGCACGATTTTTTTCCATTCTCCCTTTTCATCGAGGACTGGGTTCACCGGGATTTTGGAAAAATCCTGAAACTCATAATGGGCCATTTGTTCGCCGTGCAGGTTCAGGGCTTGTTTGAAATACCCGTAGCGGTACAAAAGCCCCACAGCAACCATGTTGACTTTCATGTCGCTGGCTTCCTTCAGGTAATCACCGGCCAGTATTCCCAATCCTCCGGAGTATATTTTCAAGGAGTCGTGTAGTCCGTATTCCATGCTGAAATAGGCGATGCGCGGACTGTCGGGATTTTTCCTTTCCTCCATGTAACGTGTAAAGGCGGCATACACCTGGTGCATTTTCGACATAAAGGATGTGTCATTCTCCAGCTCCTGAAAACGCTTGTAGTTTACATGGTCGAGCAGGATAATTGGGTTATGGGCACAAGACTCCCATGTTTCGGGATCAATCATTTCAAAAACTTCCCTGGCTTCATTGTTCCAAACCCACCATAGATTCCGGGAAAGTTCCCGCAAAGGAAGCAGACTGTCAGGTAAATGTGATTCTACAATTATTTTTTTCCAGGCCGGCTTTTCGTTCCCCGGGCGTGGATAAGCGTTTGTTTTTGCTGTTTTCATCTCATTAAAATTGTTTATTTTTTTGAATTCGATGGAACTCCCGATGAATTTTAATTCTTCTTGTTTGTGAATTTGAAGAATAAAAATTCATGGTCGTTTCATGTTTTCTTTCTGTTTTCATTGTTTTTGCATGCAAGGTGCAAAAATACATTTTTATTTAGATGTAAAAGATATTTGAGTATTAATTAGCCGGGGGAAAGATTGAATTAATATTGGCCATTCAAGGGCCTATTTCTTCTTCCTGACTGCTTTTTTTTGTGATGGTGGTTTACGCAGCCGAGCCAGTTCTTCCTTCATTTTTTTTATTTGCTGATTCTGGTCATGAATAATGTGGTGCAGGTCTTTGGAACCCTCTTTTGGCCCTTCCCCCGGGCAAGTTGAGCTGAGCCTGATTTTGAAATCGCTCAGAATGTTCATGTAGTTGATGAAAGCTTCGTATGGGGAGTCAAATGGATTAAAATAGCCTTTGGCTTCACCCCCGGAAAAAAATTTGGTGGACATAAAATAGAAATGGTTGCTTGTCTGAAGATAATCCCAGTCTTTGATTAATTCGGGATCACCGCATTTCTCCATTTCCGGAGCCAGTTCATATAATTTCTCCAGAGCCTCATTCTGCATTTCGTTGCCCATCCATACCGTTAAATCGCGTTCTTCATCAGCCCACGAAATAGGATGGGGGACACTAACCACCGAAACCGGCTGCACTTCTTCCAGTACTGCTGCCGGATGGCTGAATTTCAGTTCGTTGCTTTCGGCAATAATCCTTACCAGTGATTCAAAAAAGGCGAAGATTCCGGTTTCTTTGGATTGGCGATCTCCCAGGGAGTCATAGTTTAAAAAAAGGTTTACCACCTCCTCTTTGGGATCTGTTTTAGTTAACCATCCTGCAAATTTTTCGGCAGTAAGGGGGTATTCTGACCAGTTGCCGTTTGAAAAACGGAAGGTGATGTCATCGCTTAGTCTGAAGTTGCGCATGAATAATTTCAGCCTGGGATTGAGGACATTGGCATAGATGAAATTGGGACTTTTCCATCCCAGCACATGGCGGGCACCTTCTGTGAGCATGCCCTTGTAGCCCATTTCGGCCACCTGAGCTCCGATGTCATCGGAGTAAATCATTTCAGTATTTCTGAATATCCGGGGTGTTTGTCCGAAAAGGTTTTCTGTTTTTTGTTGGTGCCTTTTTACCTGTTCTTTAAAAACAGCAGGGTCTTTCAGGGAAGCCAGAGAGTGGGAATAGGTTTCGGCCAAAAATTCGACAGATCCTGTTTGAGCCAGTTTTTGAAAAGATTCAATCATTTCGGGAGCATACAATTCAAATTGGTCGAGGGCCGTTCCCGTAATCGAAAAAGCCACCTTGAAATCCTTTCCCCATTTCGCGGCCAGTTTCATGAGCAGTTCATTGGCAGGGAGATAGCTTTTCCGGATTACTTCTCTGATGTTGGTT
>CAYTDH010000211.1:0-7919 GCA_964436325.1 uncultured Tangfeifania sp. | reverse complement strand
ATATTCTCCTAATTAAAAAACAAATATAAACCAATCATTACCAGGGTAAGGAATATCCATAATCCCCACACAAGTTTGTTGTCTTTTACCTTGCCCATAGTTTCTTTGAGTACCGGCAGTTGGCTTCCCTTAAATTTATTGCCAAATAGTTTTGTTAGAAGTACCATAGCAATCATGAAACCAATAAAAATAAAAAACGACAGAAGCAAGGGATGTGGCCAGAAATCGGCATTCGGGAAGTTTAAAATCGAAAAGAATCCAATTCCAATGCTAACGGCAGACCCCAAAGAGAGGATCACATTGGCTGCCAGGGGACTTGTTTTTTTCCACAACACGCCCATCAAAAAAACAGATGCCAGCGGTGGCGCCAGGAATCCTAAAATGGACTGGAACAACATGAACAGATCAGAACCTTCTATCTTCGAAACCAAAAGCGCAAATAAAATTCCAAGAACAGTACCAATAAGCACCATGATTCGCCCGATTTGTATCACCTCTTTGTTTTTAGCTTTGGGTCTGTATCGTCTGACGAAAATATCGAGCGTAAAAATGGTTGACAATGAATTTAAAGCCGAATCAATGGTACTGATTAAAGCAGCCATAAGCACGGCCATTACAAGGCCAATGATGCCCGTTGGCATAAGCTGGGTGACCATGGTGGCGTAAGCTTCTTCAGGGGCTGCCAGATTTGGGAAAAGGATAAAACAAAGAATTCCCGGAAGAATAAACAGCGGCATGTCAATGATTTTCAACCACCCGGTAAAATTGGTTCCTATTTGCCCCTGTTTCAAATTTTTTGCTCCCAAAACGGATTGCACCATGGATTGGTCGGTACACCAAAACCAGATGCCCAGGACAGGGTAACCAAGTACAATGGGTAACCAGGGATACTCCGGATGGTCGCGGGGCAAGAAGAGCTGCCAGTTTTCGGAAGGAATGGAATGATAAACTTCCGAAATTCCACCTGCCTCCACAATTCCTGTAATGGTTAGACCAAACGATACAACAATAAGCAGCATCATTTGAAAAGAGTTGGTTATGGCAATCGCCTCCAGTCCGCCAGCCACAGCAAAAAATGCCGAAATGCCTGCCAATACTGATACAGCCACCCATAAAGGCCACCCCATTACCTGGCTTACCAGCAGTCCGCCTGCGTAAAGCGTAAGACCAAGCCAGCTTACCAGGATGGTAACCAGGGAATACCAGGCCAGCATTTCACGGGAAGTCGTATTGTACCTTTTGCCAATAAACTCGGGCAATGTACTCACTCCTGTTTTATTGTAATAGGGAGCAAATACCATGGCAAGCAGCATAATAAAAACAAAGGCATACCACGAAAAATTTGCACCGGCAATGCCATAAGTAAATCCTGATGCAGCAGAAATTATCAACATGGAAGGGCCAACATTTGTTCCCCACATGGTGAGTCCAATGCTTTTCCATCCGAGTGATTTTCCTGCCAGGAACAGGTTTTCCCCTTCTTTCTTCTTTTTAATAAAACTCACCCAGAATCCAATGCCTATGAGAACAACCAGGTAGATCCCCACCACCACAAAATCGAGGGTTTGCAAATATTGGTTTATGCTCTTCATTTGTTTTTAATTATATGAGTGAAAACGTAAGTAAAAAAAGTCATCTCTGCGAGTTCTTTTCTGTTGCTCGTGTCATACTTTTTCAAGTATCTCATAATTAATACAATAATTAAATCGCACTCTGTGTCATTTCAACATTCATATTTAACTCAACTTTAGTAACCTCCATATCTTTTTATGGCTTTACTCATTGTTTCAACATTGGCAGGATCACAATACTGGGTGATGCTGTTTGAACTGCCACAAATGTATCCACCGCCTTGTGCAGCGGTTTGGATGACATTCTTTACCAGGACATCTATTTCTTCCGGGTTGCCGGTGCTTAACTTGTCCACATCAATGTGACCGCAAAAGGTAACCCGTTTCCCATACTTTTCTTTAAGTATTTTAATGTCCATTGCTTCAGGCTCAACCGGATGAATGCCATTCATTCCCAGAGAGAGCAGGTCTTCCATGATATCGTACAACATACCATCGGAGTGGTAAATCCAGGGTTTGGTGAAGTTTTTTGCCACTTTCTGATAGTGAGGTATCAGGAATTGGCGGATATCATCAGGAGATATGTAAGTGGAAGTTTTATAAGCAATATCATCTGTTGTCCAAATAAAATCAATATCCAGACTGCACAGATTTTTTATCACTTTTGCTTGCCAGTTGCTGTAAAGTTCCATCATCTCTTCAATCAGCTCTGGCTGGGTATAAACCGACATGCAAAAATTCTCAAAACCCATGCCCAGGATAACCGGGTCGGAGCCCAGGTTGGTAACACAGTACAGCGCTTTGTTCATGTCGCGGTAATTTTTTGAAAAATCAACAACTGATTGATAAATGTGCTCATCATCAGGGTCGGGTAATTTTATGTTCCGGATGTCTTCAATTGATTGAATTCCTCCGGCTGTTACCAGGTTTTGCCCCCCTTTTTCTTCTATTATTCCCAGGTGCTTTATCCAAAAAGAAATTCCCAACGCATCCAAACCTAATCTTTCACAAAGAATCTCTGTTTTTTCCCGGGTATCTGCAACTGTTTGCATGATTACTACCGAACCATCGTCATCCACTTTTTTAGACTCAGCGTATTCCAAAGAATAATAATCAAGATACTTTTTGACAAAGACAGGGTCTATTGTTAAGTCAATAAACGGTACCCGGTCCGGCTGTCTCTTTGTAAGTACTGATAATACTCTTTCTTTTGAATTCATTTTTTTATTCTTTAGGTTTTTTATTCCCCCTTTTCAATCTGCACCCCGCCAACCAGTCTCCGGGCAGAAACAAGTGCATTTGCTTTTGTTTCGTATTCAGAAGGATACAGCACCTTTAATTTAAATCGTTCAAGCGATTCAAAATTTACAGCCACCTCAATGAGTTTCAACGCCATTTGGGCATTCCCGTCTTCCTCTTTTGATTCCAGCAATTCCAATGCTTTTTGTTTTATCAGCTCTGCCTGTGGAACTAAAATTTCCTTTAGCGTAGCAACAGGATTGGTGCTAAGGCCATCTAAATCAGGGCAGTCTGCCATTTGCCAGGCCATCATCAAATGATCAAAACAATACTTATAATTGAATGGAAAAATGATGTGTGGTGATTCCGGCAGGGTAGGAGGCCATTGTCCATCGGAATTGTATGAATTGGTCAGGTGATACCATACTTTTTTCAGCGTTTTTCCATCCTTTATCTTACCGGTTTGAATTTCTTTTCGTACCAGATCCTGCCAGGGACGTAAAAGTCGCGCCATGGGTGTATTGGCCCAGGTAGATGCCCTGGCACCATGCCATGCGGAATCATCATCGAAGGTTAACTGCTCTTCAATGGCAGGCAACTTTTTACACGCCTCGTTAAATGTGGTAAATCCACCGAGTTTTCCGCAGGCTTCAACCAGTTTGATCAACTTCTGCTTTGATTCGGGTGTTGCCTGAAAAACTTCCTCCGGCTTATTTTCATATTTTAGTTTAAACCACCCGTTTGTGCCGATATATTCTGCATCGTCGGCAAATAGGATGAGTGCCCCTTCCTGTTCTCCTTCTTTTTGTGCGGAATATTTTTTTACGAGGTCGAGGTATTTTTCCAGACTGTAACCTTCCATACCCATAAAATAGCGCACTCCAAACTGGGCAATCCGGTCGGTTCTCAGAAAAACCCTCAGTTGTTCCTTTTCAAGTCCCTCAATCGTATTAAAGGGAAAGTGAATCGCTTTTTCATCGCCGGGCAAATCGTATTGAAATCCAAAATTGTAAAAAGAAGGCTCATCCGTATGCTCCTTTTCATAAATTTCAGGGCGTAACGGATTTCCATTCTTATCAACTGAACGGCTGTATGCCTCAAAATCGCCTATCAAATAGCGGTATCCTGATTCTGCCACCTGGCGCGGCACGTATCTTCTCCAGCCACATTCCGGATTCCAGAAACTCTCGGGCTGAATGCCGAGGTATTTTTGATACACCTCATTTGAAAAGGAGATGGACCATTTGCCATCTTCTTCCGGGAAGTTGGGCAACATGGGGTGTGCATAGGGCGACCCCATAAATTCGCATTGCCCCGATTCAATGGCTTGTTTTAGTGCGGAAAGAACATCCGGTGTTTTTTCAGCTATCTGCTCAATGGTAAATCCGCTTGCTTCAAAAACATACTTTGCTTCCGGGAAATATTTGGCCATTGTTTTAATGGTCATCTCGTATGATTTCCGAATCACAAACTCATATTTATCCTCGGGTAAATAGGCATAGTTCAAATTGGCATGGAATATTAATATGTACTTCATAGTAATTTAATTATCAATATTGTTTTTGGTTTTTGGCCATATTTACAAACGCCATAATATTCTCGAACGAAGTGTCTCCTTCAACCGAATGGGAGGGCGAGAATATATAGCCCCCTTCCAAACCGTCTTTCAGCAATTTTTCTGATTCCCGCTCAACATCTTTAACTGAGCCAAAAGGCAATGTTTTTTGCATGGATAATCCTCCATGAAATGATAGCCTGCCCCGGTACTTTCCCATCAGTTGAAAAACATCCATCACTTCAGGCTGGAATGGGTTAAAACAATTTAATCCAATGTCAATTAAATCATCAAACAGTTCGGTTACTTTCCCGCAACTGTGAACCATCACGTATTTTCCGGCATCCCGCACTTTCTTATACATGGTTTTTAAACAGGGATACAAAAATTCTTTCCAGATATCGTAGCCCATGATCAATCCTGTTTGCTGTCCCCAGTCATCGCCAAAATAGACCGCATCAATATCGTATTCCAGGGCTTTATCTATTTGCTGCAGGTTGTATTCTGTAATTTGATTGAGAAGTTCTTTTGCAAAATCAGGATTCATCATAAAGTCCATTAAAAGGTTTTCCATTCCCCGAAGTGTCCACGCCCGTTCAAACAAAGAAAACCCTATTTGAAACACCCGAAACATATCGGGCTTAGTGGTAATATTTGGTTCTATGTCTGAGAAAAGAAAATCTGCTTTGGGATTTGGGAATTCGTACCCTTTTAATGCAGGCTCTTTTAATATTGGAGAAATAATATTTCCTATGTCTTTATCAATACTTCTGTCCCAAACAACGCCGAATACATCCCGGTAATGATTTTCCCCCTCCCGGGTGAAAAAATTCTCTGTGTTTCCCATTTTCCTGATATGGTTACCCAGTGGAATATCCAAATCGTCCGTTCCATAATATTCCTGCAATAGTTTTAAGGGCTCTTCTGTGAACTCAAAAGACCAGGGCGTGTAAGGAGGTTTCTCTCCATTCAATACCATTTTTACAACTTCTCTTTTTCCCATTTTTTACCGTTTATTCCGAACTACGATTTGCCCTGTACAAAGCCAGGGTATTCTCTACCGATGTGTTGGATTGAAGATTATGACACGGCCCTAAAATGAAGCCGGTTCCGTCTGAGCCCAGCGTTTCGATAAGTTTTTTTACTTCGTTACGCACATCTGCCGGGGTGCCAAAAGGCAGAGTATGCTGGTTGTCCACTGCGCTGTGAAAACAGATATCCTTGCCATACGTCTCTTTTAACTCTGCCAGGTCCCAGTTGCCGCATGACCACTGAATCGGATTCAGAATATCAATTCCCATTTCCACAAGCCGTGGTATCAGTGGCCGGCAATCACCGTCGTTGTGGTGAAAAACTTTGATGTTATGCGCATGGGCTAAATCAATTCCCCGTTGCATCTCACTTCGGTAATATTCATCAAAAATGGAGATATCCGACAGTAGTCCGGTCTGAGATCCCCAGTCATCGGTCACCTGGGTAAAATCGATTTTCCCTTCGGCAGCTTCAAAACAGCGCCCATGGTATTCGATAAAAAAGTCGCTTATTTTTTTGATGAGTACTTGTGCAAAATCCGGATCCATCATCGGATCCACCAGGTTTAATTCAAGCCCACGGAGGTATTGATGAAAAGTAAACAGGGCATGGTAACCACAACTAATGGCCCGTCCGCCACATTTTTCGATGATGGAAGGCAAAGCACTGTAATCGTAATCATCGGGATTGGGCCAGGGGAATTCTTCCAGCTCCTGAATGGTTGAAATCTTGTCGAGTGGAAAAATGACCTGTTCAAGGTAAATGCCTCTGCCATAACCGACCTCTTTATAGCCAAAGCCCCATTCGGTGTAGTGAATTCCATCTTTTTTTACCCGTTTATCTCCCATGTAAGGCGGGCGGATATCAATGATCCCGTCAATATCTAATTTGTCCCAGAGTTCAATGAGGGCTTCAACACCCCTGGAAAGGTGACCGCCCAAAAGGCCAATGGTATCACTTTGCGTATTTTTTCCTACAGTAATATCAAAATGTTCATACAGCATCTCCTGAACCTCAGGTGTAGCCCACATGTCGGTGGGTATTTTATCAACCGGTTGGTGGTTTACTGCTGCGAGTATTCGTTCTTTATGCGTCATTCTATTTCTGTTTCGTCCAATTACTAATTTGTTGCAACATTGCCAATTCCTCATTGCGATCTGATGTGTTATATTTAAAAAATCGCATCATATCATTTCAATAATTAGTAGTTATGGTTTTTTTTAATAATAATTCTTCGTAGTACAATTTAATTAATTATTGTTGTAATATTCAATTCAAAAATAAACAGTAAATCAGTATATTGAAATGAATAAAATGACAATTTGACAACACAAAATGATATGGCAGAATCTAAATTCAGAAAAATTCTTGTTATTTCAAAGTTGGATCTCGAATGGGGTTTTATTGTTACCAATGTAGGATTTAACTCATATTTCAAAAATTCTGATTACCCCTTGAAAAGCCCCCCGGGGAAATATATGTTTTCCTGGGATAACGGTCGTATTTTGGATGAATATCATTTAGTTCTTATTTCTGAAGGCAGGGGTGTATTTGAGAGTAAATCAGCAGGAAAACGAACTATCAACGAAGGTGACGCATTTTTATTAACTCCTGGTGAATGGCACAGGTACAAACCATTAAAAGAAACAGGATGGAAAGAGTATTGGGTGGGTTTCTCCGGTGAGATTGCTGATATTATAATGAAAAGGTCTTTTTATAAAGAAATACCAATTACAGTTCTAAAAAAATTGCCTACGATCTTGGCTTTGAGTCTGACTTCTACTTTTGCCGCCTTTTTAAAAAGAAAGTTGGTTTAACCCCAATGCAGTTTAGAGAGAACGAAGGGTTGAATACTTATCTCAAATAGTTCAGGAATAAAATGATTCTATAACCCAAGGTTCATATCCAGTCTTTCGTATCCGCGGTGAACGTATTTAACCATTTTTCCACCCACAAATTTGTTCAGAACCTTAGTAAGAAAACCAATGCATTCAGAGTAAATCCCCAGGTTAACCGGCCATCCGGATTATTCTTTGAAAAAGTTTCACGCATATCACGCACCACTTCCAGGGTGTGTAAATCATATTCTTCCCTGGGATGTAATTTGACATCGCTGGGAACCTCCCAGGGCGTGGTGCGAATCATGATGCAAAGCGTAACAAAACGGTTGCCCATTAGAGCAAGCAGGCATTATTGGCTTATCACGCTGTAAGGCTGCATGTGTTATTACAGGAATGCCGGAAGAACTTATCAATCCAGCCCCGGCAATCATTGATTTTTTTACAAATTTTCGTCTTTGCATTTTTTGGTTTTTTTAAATTCACACATATATATCTTAACCGACATTGCGAGAGGTCACTCAAATTTTTTTGGGCATAATGAGAGAATGACAAACGCTGAAGGGAATTGTCATTCCGAGTCCCTACTCAAAATTTTTGGGCATAATGAGAATAATGACAATGGCAGGAACTGTCATTTCGACGAGCTTGCGAGGAGAAATCTGTTGATTCAAGAGATTTCTC
>CAYTDH010000210.1:0-7932 GCA_964436325.1 uncultured Tangfeifania sp. | reverse complement strand
CCGGTGCAACAAAAGCTTCCGGAGCTCCCTTACCTTTACCCATTCGCACTTCGGCGGGTTTTTTGGTAATGGGTTTATCGGGGAATATGCGTATCCATATTTGTCCTTGTCGTTGCATGTAACGGGTTACCGCAACCCTTGCCGCCTCAATCTGGCGACCGGTAATCCATGACTCTTCCAACGATTTTATTCCAAAGGAACCGAAAGCAAGCTGATTTCCCCGCTGGGAATTGCCTTTCATCCGGCCCTTTTGTACTCTTCTGAATTTAACCTTTTTTGGCTGTAACATTCTTTCTTTAATTAGGAGTGTTATTAACCACTATTTTCTTCTTCGATTCCGGCCACCACCACCACCAACACTTTTTCCGCCACGGCTTTGTTTTCCCTGGCCAATATTGGGTGATAGATCGCGGTTTCCGTAAACCATTCCTTTACATATCCAGACTTTAACACCTATAAGCCCGGTTTTGGTCAGCGCTTCTGCCAGTGCATAATCGATATCGGCCCGCAGGGTGTGCAATGGAGTACGGCCGTCTTTGTACATTTCTGCACGGGCCATTTCTGCTCCGTTTAACCTTCCTGAAACCAATACCTTAATACCTTCGGCACCCATCCGCATGGTGGAAGCGATAGCCATTTTCACTGCCCTCCGGTAAGCAATTTTACCCTCGATTTGCCGTGCGATGTTGGTCGCAACAATCTTGGCATCGAGCTCGGGGCGTTTGATCTCGAAAATGTTGATTTGGACCTCTTTGCTGGTAATTTTTTTCAGCTCCTCCTTCAGTTTATCAACTTCCTGTCCGCCTTTACCAATAATAATACCGGGACGCGAAGTATGCACGGTAATGGTGATAAGCTTCAGGGTACGTTCTATAACGATCCTGGAAATGCTGGCTTTGGCCAAACGGGCATTGAGATATTCCCGTATTTTTTGATCTTCGGCCAGCTTATCGCCGTAATCATCACCACCGAACCAATTTGAGTCCCATCCTTTGATGTACCCTAAACGATTTGAAATTGGATTTACTTTTTGTCCCATTTACGATTGATTAAGATTTTCTTCAACAACACTTTCTTTCCTGTCGACGTAAACCGTTACATGGTTTGACCTTTTCCTGATCCGGTGTGCACGACCCTGGGGAGCCGGACGTAACCGCTTCAGAATACGGCCTGAATCAACCATGATGTTTTTTACGAATAACTCATTCTCCTCTAAACGTACTCCTTCGTTCTTGGCCTGCCAGTTGGCAATAGCCGATAAAAGGAGTTTCTCTACACTGCGGGATGCCTCTTTCGAGGAATATTTCAAGACATCCAATGCCTGATTCACCTCCATGCCGCGGATCAAATCGGCTACAAGCCTCATTTTTCTTGGAGATGTCGGGCAGTTCCTTAAAACAGCGTAATATTGTTGTTTCTTTTCTTCTTTACGTTTTTCAGCTGCTAATCTTTTTCTGGCACCCATTCTCTTTTCTTTTTAAAATTTGATTCCACTATGCCTATCTCTTGTTACCAGCATGACTCCTGAACGTACGTGTAGGGGCAAATTCGCCCAAACGGTGCCCTACCATGTTCTCGGTGATGTAAACCGGAATAAATTTATTTCCGTTATGCACGGCGATGGTATGGCCTACGAAATCAGGAGAAATGACTGAAGCTCTGGCCCAGGTTTTGACAACCGATTTTTTTCCTCCATCATTCATTGCCTCAATTTTTCTTTCGAGTTTAAAATCAATGAACGGGCCTTTTTTTAACGAACGACTCATAATTCCTTCTCTTTAACTATTTTTTCCTACGTTCTACAATGTACCTGCTGGAAGCCTTTTTCTGCGAACGGGTTTTATACCCCTTAGCAAGAACACCTTTCCGGGAGCGTGGATGCCCACCGGAGGCACGGCCTTCGCCACCCCCCATGGGGTGATCGACCGGATTCATAACCACTCCGCGAACGCGGGGGCGTCTGCCCAGCCATCTTGAACGACCTGCTTTTCCTGATTCTTCAAGGTTATGTTCTGCATTTCCAACAGTTCCAACAGTAGCACTGCAGGATGTCAGTACCATACGAGATTCGCCTGAAGGCAATTTCAAAATTGCATATTTACCTTCACGAGAGGTCAATTGCGCAAATGCGCCTGCACTACGTGCCATCACCCCACCCTGTCCGGGATGGAGTTCAATGTTGTGAACCAATGTTCCAAGAGGTATTTCAGAGAGGGGCAAAGCATTTCCAATTTCAGGTTCAACTCCCGATCCGCTCTTTACCGTCTGGCCAACTTGCAACCCGTTGGGCGCAACGATATATCGCTTTTCACCATCTTCATAGTTCAGAAGGGCGATGCGGGCAGACCGATTGGGGTCATACTGAATGGAATCGACAACAGCTGCAATACCACTTTTATCGCGTTTGAAATCGATAATCCGGTATTTGCGTTTGTGTCCCCCACCTCTATACCTCATTGTCATGCGGCCCTGGTTATTCCTGCCACCAGATTTCCGCAGGGGCTCCAACAATGATTTCTCAGGTGTAGTTGCAGTAATGGTATCAAAAGCACCAATAATTTTGTGCCTCTGACCCGGAGTTACTGGTTTTAATTTTCTTACTGCCATTTCTGTTATTAAATATTACTGTAAAAATCTATACTGTCTCCTTCGGCCAACGTAACAACGGCTTTTTTGAAAGCCGTTGTTTTCCCGGTGATAACACCGGATTTGGTATATCTGGATTTCTGCTTACCTCCATATACCATCGTATTGACTTTCTCTACCTTCACATTGTACAAGCTTTCAACCGCCTTCTTAATCTGAGGCTTGGTTGCATGGCGATCAACAATAAATCCATATCGGCTGAACCGTTCCGACAGCTCGTTCATTTTCTCGGTAACCAATGGTTTTTTCAATATTTCCATATCATTCATCGCCTTTTAGTTTAAAAATCTCCTCTAATTTCTTCACAGAACCTTCCAAAAACACCACTGATTTTGCATTTAACACCTGGTAAGTATTTAAATCAGAAACAGTTACAACTGAAACATCCTGTAAATTTCTGGAGGACAAATATATATTATTATTTTGGGCCGGTAAAACGAAAAGTGCCTTTTTTTCAGCAATTTGCAGGTTGCTTTTCAGGTTCACCATCTCTTTCGTTTTCGGAGCCTCCATCTCGATATCTTCCACCACAAGAATTCCGTTTTCGCGGGCTTTATAGGAGAGTGCCGATTTTCGGGCCAGTTGTTTCACTTTTTTGTTCAGCCTGAAGCCATAATTTCGCGGACGCGGACCAAACGTTGTTCCTCCACCTCTGAAAACCGGTGATTTAATATCCCCTGCACGGGCGGTTCCTGTTCCTTTTTGCCGCTTTATTTTACGGGTACTTCCGGCTACATCCGAACGTTCTTTGGCTTTGTGCGTTCCCTGGCGCTTATTCGCCATATGCTGTTTTACATCCAGATATATAGCGTGGTCGCTGGGCTCAATCCCAAAAATTTGGTCGTCCAGGGTCACCTTTCTACCCGTTTCTTGTCCTTCTCTATTCAGTACACTTAGTTCCATTGCTTACGAATAATTAAATATGAACCTTTGGCGCCAGGCACTGAACCTTTCACCACTAATAAATTCTTCTCAGGAATCACTTTCAAAACCATCAGGTTTTCGATGGTTATTGTTTCATTCCCGTCCCTTCCGGCCATACGCATACCTTTAAACACACGACTCGGCCATGAAGATGCTCCAATGGACCCGGGAGCCCTTAACCTGTTGTGCTGACCATGAGTCTGATCATTTACGCCATGAAAATTGTGGCGTTTCACAACCCCCTGGAATCCCTTTCCTTTGGATATACCAACAACATCAACATAATCCAGTTCGTGGAAAATGTCTACATTAATCGGGTCACCAACGTTAAACTGACCCTGATAGGTGTTCTTGAATTCTACGACCTGGCGTTTGGGCGTAACCCCGGCCTTTTTGAAATGGCCGAACTCTGCTTTCGTGGTTTTACTTTCTTTCTTTTCCCCGTAAGCAAGTTGTAACGCATCGTAGCCTTCTTTTTCTTTGGTCTTAACTTGTGTAACCACACAAGGACCGGCTTCAATCACAGTGCATGGGACATTTTTCCCCTCAACACTGAATACGGATGTCATTCCGATTTTTTTTCCAATAATACCAGCCATTTTGACTACTTTTTTTAATTATCAAACTTTAATTTCTACTTCAACACCGCTGGGAAGCTCAAGCTTCATGAGGGCGTCGATTGTTTTTGCAGTTGAGCTGTAGATGTCAATCAACCTCTTATATGAAGACAACTGAAACTGTTCCCTTGATTTTTTATTTACAAAGGTAGACCGCAAAACCGTAAATATCCGTTTATGCGTGGGAAGCGGGATAGGCCCGCTAACAACTGCACCAGTGGTTTTTACTGTTTTGACGATCTTCTCAGCCGACTTGTCTACCAGATTATGATCGTACGATTTCAGCTTAATCCTGATCTTTTGGCTCATGATGAGAAATCTGTTAAATATATTTATAATAAATCAACTCTTCCTTGTACACTCTCCAATACTTTTTCGGCCAGTGAACGGGGCACTTCCTGGTAATGGCTGAACTCCATCGATGATGTCGCACGGCCCGAAGAGAGTGTCCGCAGCACGGTAACGTATCCAAACTGTTCAGCCAACGGAACGTTGGCACTGATGACCTTGGCATTTCCCTTGGGAACCATTCCTGACACTTCGCCTCTTCTGCGATTGAGGTCAGCAATAATATCTCCCATATATTCTTCAGGAGTGACAATCTCCACATTCATAATGGGCTCCAGCAATTTGGGTCCCGCCTTGGAAGCCGCACTTCTGAAAGCCTGCTTGGCACAAATTTCGAAAGACAACTGATCGGAGTCAACCGGGTGAAACGAACCGTCGAGCAATGTCACTTTCAAACTGTCGATGGGGTAACCAGCCAATGGTCCGTTAGACATCGATTCAGTAAACCCTTTTTCTACAGACGGGATAAATTCTCTTGGAATATTCCCTCCTTTGATTTTATTGACAAATTCCAATCCGGGTTCTCCGTTTTCAGAAGGACCGATCTCCACCTCAATATCGGCAAATTTACCACGCCCACCGGTTTGTTTCTTGAAGACTTCCCGCAATTTAACCGGCTGACTAATGGCCTCTTTGTAGGCAACCTGAGGAGTCCCCTGGTTGCATTCAACCTTGAATTCCCTTTTCAGCCGGTCAATAATAATTTCCAGGTGCAGCTCACCCATCCCACGGATAACGGTCTGTCCCGAATCATGGTCCATATGAACCTGAAATGTAGGATCTTCTTCTGCCAACTTGGAAAGCCCGTTTGAAAGCCGGTCAAGATCTTTCTGCGATTTGGGTTCAACGGCAATCCCGATAACGGGTTCCGGAAATTCCATACTTTCCAGTTCTATGGGGTGTTTCAGATCACACAGGGTATCACCTGTGCGGATATCCTTAAAACCAACCGCTGCACAGATATCGCCGGCTTCAATAACGTCTTTGGGATTCTGTTTGTTGGAGTGCATCTGATAGAGACGCGATATCCGCTCCTTCTTCCCGGTCCGGACATTAAAGACTTGTGAGCCTGCTTCAATTTTTCCCGAATAAACACGCATATAAGCCAGGCGGCCAACAAACGGGTCGGTCGCAATTTTAAACGCCAGCGCTGCAAGGGGTTGCTCTACATCGGCATGACGCATCTCCTCTTTATTGGTGTGAACATTGATCCCGGTGATGTCTCCTTTGTCGAGCGGACTCGGTAAAAAAGCACACACAGCATCGAGAAAACGCTGCACTCCTTTATTCTTAAAAGCCGAACCACACATCATGGGAATGATAATTCCATCGATGGTAGCCCTGCGGATAACCGCCAGCATTTCATCTTTGGTAATCGATTCGGGATCCTCGAAATACCGTTCCATCAGCTCATCGTCCACTTCCGCAACTGATTCAATCAGTTTCTCGCGCCATTCTTCAGCCAGCTCCAGCAGGTCCTCAGGAATCTCCTCGAGGCTGTAGCTGGTTCCCATGGTCTCATCATCGAACCAGCGGACAGCTTTCATCTCAATTAAATCGATCACTCCTTCGAAGCTATCCTCAGCACCGATGGGTATCTGTATGGGAACGGGGTTCGCCCCAAGTTTTTCCTGTATTTCGTGGTATACATTAAAAAAATCGGCACCCTGGCGGTCCATCTTATTGACAAAGGCAATGCGCGGAACGCCGTATTTTTCGGCTTGCCGCCAAACAGTTTCCGATTGAGCCTCCACGCCACCAACAGCACAAAAGAGTGCGACGGTACCATCGAGAATGCGCAACGAACGTTCCACCTCTACGGTAAAATCAACGTGCCCGGGAGTATCGATGATGTTAATTTTATGTTCTACATCTTTATATTTCCAGAAGGTAGTGGTAGCGGCCGAGGTGATCGTGATGCCCCGCTCCTGCTCCTGCTCCATCCAGTCCATGGTAGCTGCGCCATCGTGCACCTCACCCAGGCGGTGGGTGAGACCGGTATAATACAGAACCCGTTCGGTTACTGTTGTTTTACCGGCGTCGATGTGCGCCATAATACCAATGTTTCTTGTATTTTTCAGATCTTGCTTAGCCATACTAAAAAACCACTTTTCTAATCCAAATATTTTCTTTTACCATTAACCAAACCTAAACTAAAATCTGAAGTGTGCGAATGCACGGTTGGCTTCTGCCATGCGGTGGGTATCTTCTTTCCTTTTGAAAGCTCCACCCTCCCCGTTGAAAGCAGCAACGACCTCTGCTGACAGTTTATCTGCCATGGTTTTCCCCGAGCGCTTCCGGGCAAACAAAATCAGATTCTTTATACTGATAGCCACTTTGCGTTCCTGCCGGATTTCCATCGGGACCTGAAACGTAGCACCCCCCACACGACGGCTCTTAACCTCTACCGCAGGAGTAACATTTTCAAGCGCTTTTTTCCAGATTTCGAGGGGTGTAAGTTCTGTATCCTTAACACGGCTCTCCACCATCTTGAGGGTGTCGTAAAAGATGGAATAAGCAACAGATTTCTTTCCATCCTGCATTAAATCGTTGACAAACCGGCTTACCAATACATCATTAAAGACCGGGTCCGGTAGAATAATTCGCTTCTTTGGTTTTGTCTTTCTCATTTTTACTTCTTTAGTGTTATTTAAATCGGTTGCCCTGAGGCGGTCTTCAGCTTATCTCCGGAAGACATGAGAGATTCACTTACTCAACCAAACCACTGTAAATAACGTGTTGTTATTAAATATTAAATGGACTCAATTATTTTTTCGGCTTTTTGGCACCGTATTTCGAACGACGCTGTAAACGGCCTTCTACCCCTGCCGTATCGAGGGCTCCGCGAATCAGGTGATAACGAACACCCGGCAAGTCTTTTACCCTGCCGCCGCGTACCAGCACAATCGAGTGCTCCTGAAGGTTGTGGCCTTCCCCAGGAATGTAAGCATTTACCTCTTTCCCGTTGGTTAGCCTGACCCTTGCTACTTTACGCATGGCAGAATTCGGTTTCTTGGGTGTGGTCGTGTAAACACGAACACATACCCCACGCCTCTGGGGGCATGAATCAAGAGCGGGAGATTTACTTTTCTCCACCCTCGTTTGTCTTCCTTTTCTCACTAACTGTTGAATCGTTGGCATAAATACCTGTTTTTTATTTCATTAATAATCGTTCCAAAAATGGATTGCAAAAGTATGTTAATTTTTATTAAAAACCATGTTTTTCAGTATCTATTTCCTTTCTACTCCTGAAAAACGGCACGCAAAAGTACTAATTCTGAGCAAAGAACAAACGCTTTCCTCTTTTTTTTTCAAAAATTTAAGATAAATTGATAAATTGATAAATTGGGAAATTGTGAAATTGTCAAACCAGCAACCAGCAACCAGTAACCAGAAA
>CAYTDH010000209.1:0-7935 GCA_964436325.1 uncultured Tangfeifania sp. | reverse complement strand
CCATTTTTTTTGAAAGAGATAATATCTCCGTTATTGCCCAGGAAATTATCTTAAAATCGGCTTCGGTTTACCATCCAAAATATCCGCCCGGCCCATCATAGAGAATTTGAATGCCCCGGGTTTTGGTTTAAAGAAGAAGTCTTTTTTGAAAGTTATTCCGAAATTGCCCAAAAAGGTCCTTTTTTTCCAAAATCGATAATTCTTTTTCCGGAATTGCAAAAAATCGTATGAGAACTATTGAACCTGGCTTGTTAGTTTTGGCGAATTATTTTTTGCAACAAGAAACATACAGTAATAATTTAATTGATTTATAAAATGGAAAAATTGTACGACTTATGGAACTCCCTGACCCGTTGGCCTGAGATAACAGGGCAAAGGTTCAGTTTATGGAACGTTCAGGGCGTGGTTTTAGCGGGCTTTTTCCTGCTTGCTATGGCAAATCCCGCAAAGGGGCAATATTCAGGAGGTAACGGAACCGAGTCAGAACCTTACGAGATTGCCACAACCGATGATCTCATTAAACTCTCCGACACACCCGGTGACTGGGGGGCTGCTTTTATTCAAACCGCCGACATTGCCTTTGACGAAGACGAAACCCAGGTGGACTGGAACGGTGATGGCACGATTGACAGCGAGGATGATGGTGGTTTTTCACCTATTGGAGACGGCACAAATAAATTTACAGGGGATTATCAAGGGGAATTGTATACCATTGATAACCTTTTTATTAACAGGCCAACATATTACATTGGTTTTTTTGGTGCAATGGCTGGTGCTGCAACGGTCGAAGGGCTTGGCCTGACAAACGTTTCCATAAGTGGGAGAGGTCTTGTTGGTGGTTTTGCAGGAGATATAGATGAGGCAGAGGTTGGTGGTAACGCCATAAGTGCTCCATATATAGTAGGGTGTTATGTTACCGGAAGTGTCACTGGAACAGATGGTGCTGTCGGTGGTTTTGCTGGATTTATTAGGCATGCAGAATTAGTCTCTGCATGCTATGCCGAAGTTGAGGTTGAATCCTCTGCGAATAATGCAATTGGTGGATTTGCCGGTGAAGTGGGCTTCGCTGATATTGAGTATTGTTACAGTACCGGTAATGTTGATATAACTGGTACCGACAATTTGATTAATCGCCGAATAGGGGGTTTTACCGGTTATTTAAAGGGAGGAGAAATTCGCAACTCGTATAGCAGAGGCGATGTTATTCTTACCCCTGAAGCTTTAACAGAAACAGATGGAGTGAGTGGTTTTGTAGGAGAGGTTGGAGAGATGGGATCTTCATATGACCCCCCTGTGATAAAAAACTGCTACAGCACCGGTAAACCCGGTAAATATCTTGGTTTAGCATCTGGTTCTGGTTTTGTTGACTGGATTAGTACTATAGCTAGTACGGACATTCGTAGTTTCTGGGATGTGGAAACTTCAACTGTTGGTGAACCGAACCGACCGGCGTCTTATGCCAAAGGCCTAAGCACGGCCGATATGCAAACCCAGAGCACCTTCACCGATGAAGATTGGGCATTTTTGCCCAATGGGCCCTGGAGTATGGACTCCCCAACAGACCCTGTAAATGATGGTTATCCTATTCTGTGGTATCAGCTTGTCCCGAAATATTCCGGCGGCAGCGGAACCATTGACAATCCTTATCGGATTGGAAAACCGGAGGATTTGATTGAACTCTCCAACACTACCGGCGACTGGGGTGCTTATTTTATCCAAATTGCTGACATCGCCTTTGACGAAGACGAAACTCAGGTAGACTGGGACGGCCCAGATCTTGATGGTGATGGAACAGCAGGCTTTAGCCCCATTGGTAATGACACGCTCTCTTTTACAGGGATGTACGATGGCGATGGGTACACCATCTCCAATTTGTTTATTTATCGCCCTGAAACCGATGGAGTCGGTCTTTTTGGATTTGCTGGTGGAGCCGGTTCGCTTTCAGTCCAGAAACTTGGTCTGATTGATGTTGATATTACTGGGGGATACAATGTGGGAGGTCTCGCGGGAAGGTCTAGTGGAGACTTTACGATTGCCCTCTGTTATACAACCGGAAGCGTTGAAGGAGTAGAGGATTCTGCCGTTGGTGGTCTGGTAGGATTGAATCTCAATAACGCGTTAATCACCAATTGCTACAGTCGTGCCTCTGTGAAGGGCAGCAGTTACCTTGGAGGACTTGTTGGAGTTAGCGTTAGCAATTCGAAAATTGAAGATAGTTACAGCACCGGGTTGGTTTCGGTAACCCCGACAGGGTCCGGGGATAATGTAGGTGGCTTAGTTGGATTGGTTAGTAGCAGCCAGGTTACCAATTCTTTTTGGGATACCCAGACTACCTCCCAGGCGACTGGAAATGAAGGTACGGGAAAAACGACGGTGGAAATGACGTACTATACCACCTTCTACTCTGCCGGGTGGGATTTCGAAGATGAAACGACGAACGGAGATTATGATCATTGGGGCCGCAACCTGGTTGATAACGACGGCTATCCGTTTTTGAGCTGGGAAGGCTTTGACCATGAAGTCTATCCCGGACTCTGGATCGGTGCTGAAGACACCGACTGGCATAATCCCGCTAACTGGGATGACGGTCAAGTGCCCGTCAGTGACGTGGATGTGGTTATCCCCGAAACGGTAAAAAACCCCATTGTCGATAAAGGAGCAACATGCCGGAGCATCACGATTAAAAGCGGTGGTGACCTGACCATCAACAGCGGGGAATCGCTGGAATTAAACGGTGATTTTACGTTGGAAGAGGGCGGTAATGCTGTGAATAACGGCACACTGAGATTTACAGGCAACTCCCTTCACCGCTTTAAAGATTTGCGGGGTCAAAAATCCAACCTGGGGAATGTTGAAATCGGTTCCTCCACTGTAATTTTATAAGGACCAAAAATGCACCAGACTTTTTTGACAACAAATGATGTTACAGATTTTTGAAATTTTTGAAATAAAATTAAACACGAAATAATCATGACACGACGATTTACTTTTCTTTTTCTGTTCATTCTATGGGCTAGTGTTGTTTTTGGAGGTAACCTTATTTTTGATACCGATGCGATAGTGGACAACCTGACCATTTCTGATGGCGAAACTGTGGACCTGGCCTCGGATGTTAACCTGACAGTAACAGGGAACATTACCAATAACGGGTATTTCCAGGCCGGCGATAACAGTACGGTTACTCTTGATGGGGTCAACCAGGCGCTTTTGGGCGACTTTTATTTTGAGAACCTCACCAAGGAGGTGGTTTCTGCCGACACGCTCACTTTTTTAAAAGGCGGTTATATTTCCATATGGGGTACGCTGACCCTAAAGGGGGTTGATGGTGAGCGATTGGCTTTGCGCAGTTCGGAAAACGGTTCCCAATGGGAAATCTTACCTGGGGGAAGCCCCGATCTGGCCTATCTCGATGTGAAAGACGCGGACAATCTTGATGGGACCTTCGTTGAAGTGGTCGAACCTGCCGGAAACAGCCTCGATTCAGGAAACAATACCGACTGGCGGATTGGTCCGTTCTCGGGAGGCGATGGGTCTCCGGGCAATCCCTGGAAAATCGCTTCGTTGGAAGACCTCCGGCTGCTCACCGAAAACAATGAGTATTGGGGAGACCACTTTGAGCAGATTGCCGATATCGATGCTTCACAAACCCAATATTGGGATGATACCGATGATAACCAGGATGGTATATTGTTTAATGATCCCGGCGACGATACCAATTCCGGCGATAATACCGGGTTTAAACCAATTGCTTCCGATGGTGAACCTTTTACAGGTTCGTATGATGGCCAGAATTACTCGATTACCAACCTTACCATAGATACATACAGTGATTATACCGGTCTTTTTGCTGCTATTGGTGACCCATCCGGGTCACCCGGTGAGTTGAAGAACCTGACTTTGGTAAATGCCAGTATAAAAAATGATGCTTATTATACAGGCGGTTTTCTCGGGGGAGCATTGAATGCTGTTTTAACCAACCTCTACATTGATGATAGTTCGGTTATTACAGGCGATGATAGGGTAGGAGGAATTGTTGGAGATGTTGATTTTGCTATGATTGAAAGGGTTGCTTCGGCAGCCACTATATATGGAGGTGACAACGTAGGCGGTATTGTGGGCTATCTCGACGGCGAGGGGTCTATGTCTATCATTCAGAGCTATGCCAGCGGTGACGTGACAGGGGATAGTGATGTTGGAGGATTGATTGGTGAATTCCGTAATCTGGATGGCACTATTTCCAATGTTTTTACCCTGGGGAATGTTACCGGGAATGATGACGTTGGCGGCCTGGTGGGTTACATGAATGCGGGACATTTAAGTTATGGCTACTCCGCAGGCAGAGTGATAAACACAGACGATGATGAAGTGGGTGGTTTGATCGGGGAATTATCAAATGATGATGTTTCTGTAAGCCATTGCTTTTGGTTCGATATTTTTAGTGGCGATGCAGCATACTTTCCCGATGAAGAAAATTCAGTTCTTGACAACAAGGATAACATAGCCATTGTCAGTGATGTTGACCGTCCTTTTGTTTCCTACACGTTGAGTGAGGTGCAAGGAAATAATGCATCCAATACAATGAGCGCTTTTGATTTCAGTAATCTTTGGCAAAATGCGCCTTCCGATACCGATGTGCCGGGCAGCTTTCCTGTTCTTCAGAACCTTCCGGTGCCTTCGGGCAAACCGGCCGGTGTTGCCGGGTTTACAGCAACTGGTGCCGATGAGCAGGTGGTTTTGAGCTGGTCCTCTAATGCCGAAACCGATATTGCTTCCTATAAAATCTATCGCTCCAGTACTTTTGATTTTACCCCGGGTAGCGGTAACCTCGTGGCTACCGTTTCCCATACAGGGAATGGCGAAAACTACACCGATACAGATGTAACCAACGGAACCATTTACCACTACCAGATTTCGGCAGTGGACACCGACGGCAATGAGTCGGCCACCGATTTTGGTGCAGCCGAACCGGGGGTTAATAAAGCCGGTGTAACCGTTGAAGTAACCGTTGGCGGCACCACTTATAAAGATGTTCATGGCAATATTGGACCGGATATATTAGCAACTTATGACGAAACCAACGAAGGAAATATCCGGAATGAATTCCGGAATCGTGATTCCTCCGATATTGAACTTGATGGGACCGGCGATGAGTTGGGTGTAAATCATGACTACAGCATTGTGACTTACGATGAAGCAAATAATGCCACTCTGAAAATTACTCCTTCCGGCTTGCAACCATTACAAACCTGGTATTTTTATTACGATGACAATAGTGTAGGGGGGTACCCCGTGCGTAACACCAGTGGAGGGTCTGGTACTGGTACCACCCTGGTTACCGGTTGGGGGAACCAGCCGGTGGAGGTCACCGGTGTTGGTGTGGATGGCATCGCTACCGACTACCTGTTTTATGTAGATCCCGTTCCGGCAAATGACAATGCCCCGGAATTCACTGACCTGACAGCGACGGCATTTACCACAGCAGGTCCGGTTATTCTTGACAGCGATTTAGTTATCAGCGATGCCGAACGGGCAACACTGAATGATGGCGAAGGGAATTATAACGGGGCATCGTTGACCATTGAAAGAACCGGTGGAGCCAACAGCGATGATGACATTGTTTTAGCAGACCCCGACGGAGCCTCCGGAGATTATACCCTGATTCCAGGAAACGATGTTGACCCCGATACCCTGATTTATGGCGGTAAAGCGATTGCTACCTATACCAGCACAGATGGAACCTTTACACTTACTTTCTCTGGAGTGGAAGTGATTCCCAACCAGCAACGAGTGAATGATGTTTTGCAGAACATTACCTTCGATACGGACTCCCTAATCGGAGGAGAACAACTCGACTGGACCTTTAGCGACGGTGAGAAAGAAACTACAGTAACACAGGATATCAATGAAATTACGCCCCCTATAGTTACAACCCATAGTGATGTCTCCGTTGAGCTGGATTCCACTGGTAACTATATCGTTAGAGACTTCGATATCTTGAAATCTGGTTATGATGACTGGAGTCCTAGAGCAACCGTCGAGCTTTCCAATGATAGTGTTGATTGTTCCAATGTGAATGATACGGTAGGGGTAGGTTATACCGTTACTGATTTATCAGGGAACCAAACTACAGGGACAGTTACCGTAACGGTTGAAGACAATCTGAAGCCTGTTGTTAATACCCTTTCCGAATATACGATTTGGTTGGATCCGGCCAGTAAATCATATTCCATGACTTATGATGAGATCGAAACCGGGACTTCCACCGATAATTGTGGTATAGAAACATGGACCTTAAGTCAGGAAAACTTTTCTGAAATGGATATTGGAACGAAAAATGTTACATTAACGGGCGAAGATAAAGCCGGAAATGCAGGCCAATCCACAACCGAACTTACCATCGCATTGCCAGAGGATTTGAGTTATAGCTCCGTTCCGTCAAATGTGGGTACACGTCAATTATTCGATGTGACGGTTGAAATCGTGGACAATAACGGCAACCGTGTAGGCAATGGCGACGATGAAATCAGCCTGAGTATACAGGGGGCAACAATCAATGGCCCCACTACCGTGAATGCAGTGGAGGGACTGGCTGTTTTTAAGGACATTTCAATCCTGGATATTGGAGAATTTACCCTGGAAGCCACCGCATCAAACTTAAACACCGGTTCAACAACGATTATGAGTTATCCGGGTGAACTGGTTGAGTTTCGTGTTGAGGCTGAAACTTCTCAGCGGGCAGGCGAGCCTTTTGATATTAAGGTAACGGCGTTGGATGAATATGATAATGTGAAAGTCGATTACACCGGCAGCATCCGGTTTAAATCATCCAATGATGTTGCTGTCTCTTTCCCGGAGGGGCTGCAATCCTTTCCTGCCGATTCCAATGGGGTATACACCTTTGCAGATGCCATTACCATTGATACCACCGGGACATTCTGGGTGCGTGCCGCTGACGACAGCAATCCACTGGCACAGGGGTATCAGAATGGAATTGAGGTAATCCCAGGGCCCTTCGATCCTGGTCAGTCTGCCTTTACTGTTGATAACACGACCAAAATTGCCGGGGATACGGTTCATGTAACCCTTGTCCCCAGAGATGCTTTGGGTAATTTTATCTCTGGTCATGAGGGAGATATGGAGGTCCAACTCGATGGCGGCGGAACATATAACCTTACTTACGATGCGCTGAAACAACAATACACGGCAAGCGTTCCTGTTACCGATGTGTCTGCCGATAATTATGTTTCTGTTGTTTTCAATGAGGATGAGGCCAATAAAGATTTTGAAACGTCCACCGGTACCTCTTTTTATGACATTACCGTCAGTCCCGATGATCCGGCAGGCCTCCTCATTAAAAAACAACCCTCACAAGATGCTGTATCCGGAGAAACATTTACTACACAACCCGAAGTTTGTGTAATCGACCAATATGACAATATCATAATGGAAGATTTTGATATCACCGCTTCGGTGAAAGACGGCGCAGGCAGTACCCTGAAAGGGGATAAAACTTTATCGACGAACACGGACGGTATAGTGGTCTTTACCGATCTTTCCTACGACAAAATGGAGACCATCCAGCTCGTTTTTACCCTTACGCTGGAAGATGATTCTGAGGTTGAGGTTACCTCCAGCAATATAGAGGTGGACCACAATATTACAGACTATTTGTCGTTGAGCGCTCCTTCCGACACCGTTGCCGGAAGCCGCTCACAATATACCGTTTCGCGTTACGATGCCTACGACAACCTGGTGGATAATGAATCGCTTACGGTATACCTCTCTACCACTTCGGATAGCGATTCGGCTGTCTTCTTTGATGCATCTTCCGGAGGAAGCGAGATTACGAGCATCGCCATTGCCGATGGCAATTCCTCGGCCGATTTCTGGTACTACGATGAAAAAAGTTCCTATTACGGCAGGGAGGATGAAGAT
>CAYTDH010000208.1:0-7944 GCA_964436325.1 uncultured Tangfeifania sp. | reverse complement strand
AATTTATTTTAAGGGATTTTTTTTTATTTTTTATACTAATAAATAACTATATAGAAGAGAAATAAAATAAATATAGAGGTATACCTTATGAGTTATAGAATTAATACGATAGAAAGAGATTTATCAGGTTTTACTCAGGCACAGATAAACGAAGTAGGTGCTATGGTTGTAAAATCTGCTAAAGGTAAATTTGAACCTGTTCTTTGTCAGCGTGATACAGAAGTTTTGAGTCAAACAGGTTATCCGTCTGCTACATACCCATCGGTATTTGAAGCAGTTGCATATGTTAAACAAGCCCCCCTTTGGGTAGTATGCCCCTACGGTGAAGATTCTTTATGGGGTGGTATAGATGTTAAAAAATCTGATATAGAAGCATTTGAAGTTGGTAGAATTAATCCTGATAGTTTTGATTTTAAAAATGTAAATACTTTAAACAGTGGTGTAGTTGAAGATAGCGTTCCTGAAGGTGTGGTACAATTCACTGGTACTATTTCTGATATTCCTTTCGATCAAGGTTCAATAGCTATTAAAGTAAATGGTTCTGCTATAGATGCTGAAGATGATGAAGGTGTTATTTCAGGGGATGATATAGATTCAGGTGGGACTAATACGATAGATTATGAAACAGGTGCTTATGATTTCACGGTAAATACAGATGTAGTAGAAACGGGTGATAAAGTTACTATTGAATACACGTATGATACTGATAAATCAGCAGAAATTTCTCATTCCTTTTTCGTAGCTTCTCCATGTGAAGATGAGTTAGCCATGATTGTTGAAGCTATTACTGGTTCACAGTTTAAAATGACTCTGTATGAGAAGAATGGTTCTACATATAATTATATTGATGAATACAACTATTCATTGATAAGGGAGAAAGATAATTTTGGTAAGTCTCTATATTATGAAGATATTTTTAGAGATAATCCTTACGTGATTATAAAAGTTAATTCTGATTATGTTTTAACTGGTAGTTATACGGTAGATTCTGATAGAACTGATGTAAATGGTGGGTATAGACAAGCCCCATTGGATTCAGATATTAATACAGCGTGGGAATTTTTTCACCAGCCGAATAAATATCGTGCTAAGATTTTCATGGATGTTTTCAGTGGATTTATTACTAAAATAAATTCTGTGATTCAATCATATCAGAAACATGGATTCGGTATAACTATTCTTTCCATAGGTAATTCTGTGACTGATTCAGTCAGTGAAAGACAAGGATTATCTCTTGATAGTGATGATGTAGCTTTCTATGATAACTGGTATATGATAGAAGACCCTTATAATAATTCTTATGCATGGATCAGTAATATAGGTTCTATTGGTAAGAAATATGCAATGATGAAAGATATCTATGATTCAGGCGCACCAGCCGGTATAGATGCTGATGGTCATGGGGGTCAATTGTCAGATTGGAGATATGTTAAGGCTGAAAAAGATTATTCTCAATTCGATCTACAGACATTAGATGAGGCTCAAATAAATCCTGTTATATTTCACGATACTTATGGTGTTATGGTATGGGGGGATAAGACGGGTCAAGTATCTTTATCTGATACTTCTTACATAGGCGCACGTAGAGCATATGATTATTTAATAGATATTATTGAAACACAGATACTTTTAAAACAAGTCTTTAAATTAAATGATCAACCGCATAGGGAAAAAGCGAGAGTTATGGCAGATGAATTTATTAGGTCTACTTTCGGTGCTGTAGGTGCTTTTAGAGATTGGTATGTAAAATGTGATGATGAAAATAATAATGATGCTGTGCTGAATCAGAGAAAATTCATCTTAGACATTTTTGTGAAAATAACTCCTACTTCAGAGTGGGTTACGTTAAGACTTACAAGACTTGCACAGAATCAAGTAATAGCAGAATTTATATAATAGAGAAGAGGTATTTATATGTCAGTAGATAGAATATTAAATTCAGGAGATGATCAGTTAACTTCACAATTTAATTTAGTATTTCCAGCAGGGATTCCGGGGGGTGGTTCAGGTGAGAATATTGCTCTTAGAATGGATCAGACCTTTGATCCTCCTGAAGAAGCTACGGGGGAATATGAATTATTCTTTCAAGGCGCAAAAATAGTTGTGTTGAATATGACTGATGAGACAGATAAACATTTAACAATTTCAGTCAGATTAGATCAGCAGTGGACAGTATTTGACGATATAATGAATTGGAAAGAGGGGTGTTATAATCCACGGACAGGGACAAGACTACCAGCTTCGGATACTCGTATACCCCTCTTAGTACAAGCATTGGATGGTCAGAAAAGTATTGTTAAGACTATTCGTTTCACAGGGGTTCAGTGTAAGAATGTAAAAATTACTTCTTTTGAACATAACGGTACTGACCCTTCACGTTTAGAATTACAATTAACTTTTGCTGAGATGAATTACGAATAAAAAAGGAAATACTCTTTTTAAAAAAAAATTCTACGGGTTTGATACTCGAAAGTTACGCTTGTCAGATATGAGTAAAGAATAATTAACTCAGGGCAAGAATCCAGTTTTTAATACTGGTATTTCAAGAATAAAAGACTTGACAGATCAGGGAAGGTTTAGTATATTGGTATTTCACCTCCGTTATTGGTTTATATGTTTTGTATCTTACAGGTATAAAACATTAAACCCCTCTTTCAAAAGAAGAGGGGTTTTTTATCACCTGCCCCGTAAAACCACGTCCTTCAGGGCGTGGATACAAGGGGCTAAAAAATGTAACTTTTTGACTTGACTTTTTACTAATTATCATTATATTTTAAATAACTTATTTGATATAAAATTACTAATAAAAGAAATGAGACAGATATTAAAAACATATAAATTTAGGTTATTTCCAAACAGGACACAAGAAGTTCTTTTAAATAAGACCTTTGGGTGTACCCGATTTGTGTATAATCGAATGTTAGCAGAAAGACAAGAAGTATATGCTAATTTAAAAAATGATAAAGAGAAACTATATTCTCATAAATATATAACAGAGAAGGAATATAAACAAGAATTTGAATGGCTTAAAGAAGTAGACAGTGTTGCGTTACAGCAATCAAGAGTAGATTTAGATATGGCTTATAAGAATTTCTTTAAATCTATCTCTGGCAAGAGAAAAGGGAAAAGAGTAGGCTTTCCTAAATTTAAAAGTAAGAAAACAAATAGACATACTTATAGAACTATTAATGTGAATAACAATATTGATATTGTATTTGAAAATAAAAGATTAAAATTACCAAAACTGAAATGGATAAAATATTCTGACGATAGGATATTCAATGGTATTATCAAAAATGTAACAGTAGAGAAAACTCCAACAGGTAAATACTTCGCTTGTATTCTTGTTGAAGAATATATAGATACAAAAATTCATCAAGTTAATTCTAATTCAAGACCTGTAGGTTTAGATTATGACTCTAAGAATTTGTTCACCAGTAATGAAAATCAAGTTTCTGGTTATCCTAAATTCTATAGACTATATGAAAAGAAATTAGCTAAAGAACAAAGAATTCTTTCAAGAAGAGAGAAAGGAAGCAATAGGAGAAATAAACAAAGAATCAAGGTTGCAAAAGTTCATGAAAAGATTTCTAACTCAAGGAAAGATTTTCAACAAAAATTATCCACTCAAATAGTTAAAGAGTATGATATTATTGGAATTGAAACTCTTAATATGCAAGCTATGAGTCAATGTTTAAATCTCGCTAAATCAACTCTTGATAATTCTTGGGGCTCCTTTGTTGGGATGTTAGAATATAAATGTGACTGGTATGGAAAACATTTAGTCTTTGCTGATAAGTGGTATGCCAGCACAAAAACATGTTCTAACTGTGGGTACAAAAACACAGAATTAACATTGAGTGATAGAGAATGGGATTGTCCTATTTGTAAAGCTCATCATCACAGAGATGTTAATGCTGGAATTAACTTAATGACTTTAGCAGTAAATACCGTAGGAACTACGGAAATTAACGCTCATGGAGATAATGTAAGACTTTCTACTTCGGTCGAAAGCAGTTGTCATTGAAGTGAGAATCCAGCTCCTTTAGGGGCTGGTAGTTCAATAAAATACGGCAAAACAGTATACATATCAACCGTATTATCTTTTTTAAATTGTTCTAAATCTTTATGATTATTAAGTATTTTATACTTACAACCATTATTATACATTACTACCCCTCTGCTCTATCTATAAAATCTTTAAGTACTTCAATTACATCATCCATAGTATCAAATGCCCATCGTTCAGTTTCCAACACATAATATTTACCTTCCCCTGCATCTTCTGTAAAGAAAGTTAATCTTTGACTTGAATCAGAACTATCATTACCGTCAGGGTCTTGTTTATACACTATATGCATCTCATCTATTTCAGGTGTATAATCTGGCTTATACATTGTTTCATGTTTTTCTTCTGGTTTTTTATACATAATCTATTCCTCTATCATCCCTTATTTTTTAAAGTATTAGTGAATAATATGAAAAGAAAAACCATTGATATACAACCAAATAAACCCATTCCTATTATTATGTATATCATGATTTATTCCTTTTTTGTATTAGCTCCCATTTGCATTAAACAATCAGCTACATCTTTTGCCATATCTTGAGAAAAATATATGCTTTCCCCATTATTATCATCTTCAATACAAATCTCACACTCATCTTCTGAGTAATCATATTTTAATATTAATGTATGTTTTACTCCTTTTAATTTAAAAGTTGGTAGTTGTGTAATTTTTATTTTACTATTCATTCTCATTTTCTCCTCTTTTTAATAAATTTTCAAATCTTTCAATTAATATAAATATTAGTTTAGTTTTAATCGCATCATTGTAGTCAGTAGGTAATATATGATCAGGTGTTTCATAAAACTCATTACCAGCCTGATCTATATAATATTTAATTTTATCGAGAAATAAAGCATCATCCCAAAGAGGCATTAAAAGTTGTGCTTCATAAGAGTTCATCCTTTTCGGAAGAGTATCTTTTGTAATTACTTGTCCCGATTCAACTATGTCTAATATTTCTTTTCTACAATGATTTCTAAATTTTTCTTTTTTCTCTCTTATGTGTTCTTTTATAGAAAACATTTATTACTCTCCTTCTTCAATTTCTATTATTTCCCCATCCCAATCTTCAAAAAATCCTAATCCTAATATGATCCAATTATTATATCCCTCTTCTCCACAGGTAGGACAGGATGTTCTAACTAATTTATCAATCTTTTCAAATATATGCCAGTCTTCAAGATAAATTTTATGTTCACACTTCCTACATCTAACTATAAGATCAGGTGTTTTCTCTGTAAAACATTCACACAATCCTTCTTCAGGTTTTTTATCACAATAGTAGCAATCTGCTTCGGTGAGTACATTTTTCTTTGTGTATTTACAGTATCCTAACATATTATCTTACCCCATATACTAATTCAGATTTTTTATTTTCATATTTTAACATACACATACAACACACACGGAAATCTTTTATATGATACGTTTCATTATCTTTACTTAAATCCTTTCCACAATCATAGCAGATAGGATTTCTATTTTCATCTATCAATACAACTTTCACTTCTTATTCTTCTCCCATACAATATTAGCCAGATTTATAATTGCTTCTTCAAAAGTATCGCCACCACAATCATAATCTATATTATGGCAACAATACACTTCTCCTTCTTTACCAATTTGTCCATCTCCCACATATGGTTCACCACATTCCAGCCATATCTCAGTTTTAGTATTTAATGATTCATCATCGTCCACCATATCTGTTTCGGGATTAACTTTGACAACATTGATATCTAATCCTTTCTCAAAATAAGTATCATGCTGTCTAATAAATTCTGGTATACCTGCTTTTTCTGCATCTTCTCTATTTAAAAAGAATACAGGTGTTTCACATAAATACCACCATGCTTCAAAAAAATCTGTAAATTTTTTATTCATCTTTACTCCTCTTTAATCAAGTAAAAAATTATTTAATCTATTTTTTAATTTTTCAAGTTCTTCAACATACATAGATTTAGCTTCTTCATAACCCTCATTGTACCCCTGTTCAAAAAGTCCTTCCATTTTAACACTTTCATCATCAATTCTTTCTAATAATGATATAGTATAATCATCAAGATTTTTAGGAGATTCAAGATCGTCAAAATTATGTATTATACGTACTAATTTTTGTATTTTATTCATCTTTCACTCTCCTTACTATCCATGAATAGATAAATATTTTTCTTGGTTCGATAATTACTACTCCTCTAATACAATCATAGTTATGAATAATAAATTCTTGCATATTATGATCAGTAAATAAACACACTACCATTGCGATAGGAATACTTATCACTAAAAATATATATGTCAATGGATTCCACATATTTAATTTATATTGTTTTATATTCATTATTTTTCTCTTTTTTCTTTTTTATCCATCTCTTTTTTATATTCATCAAACGATATTACACCACAATCAGTAGATGCATTATTAGTCATTTGTATTAAATAGTAGTATTCTCTTTTAATTCCTGTATCTATTTTTTTATACATTTTTTATCCATTTACATATACTATATACTATTTCTTTATCACACAAATCATCCATACGATCTTTTAATTTAAGAGCATATATAAATTTCCCCATCGAGCAATCTTCACAATCAACTTTCTGATTCTGACAATTCCCTTCATCTTTTAATGCGGTTTCAATATTAAAATGAATCTTTTTCATATCATTCATCTTTTAACTCCATCATATATTTCCAACCATGAATCAACCATTGAACAAAAAATTTGTATTTTTTACCATACCAGCCACAAGCATAAGGATGGTGTGCTTCTACTATTAAAAACTCATCTTTATCTGTTACCCCTACATCAACTGCACCTGTAAATGCTGTGTATTGTAATTTATATAAATAATCTGTAGGAATATCAGGTGTATTTATTTCATCCCCTGCATACCATTCAGCACTGAATATTATTCCTCGATACATATATATTCGCCATTCATTAACAAAATGAACTACATCTGAAAAAATATAAGGAGGCGATTTATAAGGAGTATCAAAATATAATATTTGCCCATCAAATCTTTTATATCTATCAGCCGGTTTAATAAAAACTTCTAATTTTCTGTCTAAAGGATATTTGTCTGAACACCACACTTCCCTACCAATTAAATGTTCAAATTCATCAGGAAAATAATTTGGTTTTACATGATATCCTAATACATCTTCACAAAACTCAACTGATCCACAGGGTATAAAACCATTAGGGTATGTATCTCCTACTTCTACAAATTTAAATTTTATATCTTCTTGTATACAAATAGCAGATACAATTTGCATCTCTTTAGATGTATCTCCTTTCTCAAACATAAATCCTTTAAATCCACACAGATTAATTATCATATCTTACCACCATAGTGTTAAAAATACTTCAGGAAATTTAGATAAACCTTCTTCCACTTTTTCAAAATCTTTTTCTGACAATTCATACAATGCACCATCTGTTTTTATCAGTAATTCAAAGGCATGGATAAGTTTATCAATATCTTCAACTAATGCATCTTCTCTTTCTAAAAAATCATTCGCAATTTCTTGATATCGTTTTAGACGTGGCAGTATAAACCCTGCTATAGTACTATCTAATGACCATGTTTCAGAATCATCAAATCCTCTATCTAATCTCTGTTTTGAAAATTTTTCTTCTCTTTCATCATCTGCATCTGTTAATGAGAAACAAATATTTGGCACATTAATATACTTAGGATCAATTGGATTAGCGTGATTCTTTTTAATAGATGCAGTAATCTCTTTTAATTGTTCTAAAATTTCTTGATGGTTCTCTATTATTTCTTGTGCTTCTTTTAATCTTTTTTCAACTGAACTCATTTATTTTCTCCTTCTATTGATGATTCAAATTTCTTCATATCAAA
>CAYTDH010000207.1:0-7958 GCA_964436325.1 uncultured Tangfeifania sp. | reverse complement strand
AAGCATTTGTTGCACCGGTTACGCCCGGTCGGATCATTATTGAAGCCGATGGGGTGCCGTTTAAAATGGCCAAGGAAGCTTTGCGGCTTGCAGCTCAAAAGCTGCCCGTTACAACAAAGTTTGTGATAAGGAGAGATTACATTGAAGAATAAAAAAGGTGAATGATTATGAAGACATCTGAAATTAATGAATTGACGACAAAAGAAATCGTCGAGAAAATTGAAATTGAAAGAGAGAATTTAGTTCGCCTTCGTTTGAACCATGCAGTATCGCCTCTTGATAATCCTTTAAAAATTAAGGAAACAAGAAAGAATATTGCACGTTTGAAAACGATTCTTCGTCACAGGGAATTAAATGAAACCCAGAATTAATTCTACGATGGAAGAAAATAAAGTGAGAAATCTTAGAAAAGAGCGCGTCGGGGTAGTTGTCAGCAACAAGATGGAAAAAACCATTGTGGTTGCCGAAAAAAGAAAAGTGAAACATGCCATTTATGGTAAGTTTATCAACAAGACAACAAAATTTCATGCCCACGATGAGAATAATAACTGCAACATAGGCGATTTGGTGCGGATCATGGAAACACGTCCGCTGAGTAAAAGCAAGTGTTGGAGATTGGTTGAAATAATTGAAAGAGCGAAGTAATCATGATACAACAAGAAACAAGATGTTCGGTTGCCGATAACAGTGGGGCCAAAGATGTACTTTGTGTGCGTGTTCTTGGAGGTACCAGGAAACGTTATGCTTCGCTTGGCGATACTGTGGTGGTTTCAGTGAAAAGTGCCATACCGGGCAGCGAAGTTAAAAAAGGTTCAGTGTCCAGAGCAATTGTCGTTCGTACCCGTAAGGAAGTTCGAAGAACCGATGGTTCTTATATCCGGTTTGACGACAATGCTGTGGTGCTGTTGAACAACCTTGGTGAAATGCGTGGAACACGTATTTTTGGGCCTGTAGCACGTGAGCTGAGGGATAAAAATATGAAAATTATTTCCCTTGCACCGGAAGTACTTTAAATTCAAAAATGCTCAAAATGCAGAAAAAGTTACATATCAAAAAAGGTGACACAGTTATAGTGATTACCGGCAACTATAAAGGTCAGAAAGGCCGGGTGCTGGAGGTAATCAGAGATAAGAACAGAGCGATTGTGGAAGGTGTAAACCTGGTTAAAAAGCATACCAAGCCGAATACGCAAAACCCGCAAGGGGGTATCATTGAGCAGGAAGCATCGATACATAACTCTAACCTGATGTTGGTTGATCCCAAAACCGGAGAAAGAACCCGCATCGGGCGCCGAGTTGATGATAATGGAAAAATCATTCGTTATTCCAAAAAATCTGGAGAGGAGATTAAGTAATGGCATACATACCAACGCTGAAGAAAAAATATCAGGAAGAAATAATCCCTTCATTGAAAAAAGAGTACAAATACTCTTCTGTCATGGAGGTTCCGAAATTGGAAAAGATTGTCCTTAATCAGGGAGTAGGTGCTGCTATCGCCGACAAAAAGATCATTGACATCGCCCAAAAAGAGATGACCATGATCGCCGGTCAGAAAGCAGTACAGACCATGTCGAAGAAAGACATTTCCAATTTTAAGCTGAGAAGAAAAATGCCTATCGGAGTGCGGGTGACATTGCGCCGCGACCGGATGTATGAATTTCTCGACCGTTTAATTGCAGCCGCATTGCCGCGAATTCGCGACTTTCGCGGTATTGAAAGTAAAATGGACGGACGTGGGAACTATACGCTCGGTGTTCCTGAGCAAATTGTTTTCCCCGAAATTGTGCTCGATAAAGTGAGTAAAATCAACGGGATGAACATTACCTTTGTGACCAGCGCCAAAAGCGATGAAGAAGGTTTTGCTTTGTTAAAGGAGTTAGGTTTACCATTTAAAAATGTTAAAAAGAACTAAGCTATGGCCAAGGAATCAATGAAAGCCCGCGAAAGAAAACGGGCCAGACTAGTTGAAAAATATGCTGAAAAGAGGGCCAGGCTGAAAGCCGAAGGCGACTGGGAAGGGTTGCAGAAGCTGCCCAAAAATTCTTCCAAAGTGCGTTTGCATAACCGTTGTAAACTCACTGGAAGGCCAAAGGGTTACATGCGCCAATTTGGAATCAGCAGGATTAATTTTCGCGAAATGGCTTCCCAGGGGCTGATCCCAGGAGTGAAAAAGGCTAGTTGGTAATTGTTAAAGACTTGAAAAATGAGTAAAGTATCAGATCCGATAGCAGATTATCTTACAAGGTTGCGGAATGCAATTCTTGCAAAACACCGCGTGGTGGATATTCCTGCTTCAAATATTAAAAAAGAGCTGACGAAAATCCTGAAAGAAAAAGGATATATTCTGAATTATAAATTTGAAGAGGATGAAGGCTACCAGGGAAATATCAAAATTGCACTTAAATTCCATCCCGAAACCAAAATATCCGCTATCAAAGGTTTAGAAAGAATAAGTAAACCAGGGTTACGCCAGTATTGCGACAGTTCAAGTATACCGCGCGTACTCAATGGTTTGGGAATTGCCGTCATTTCAACCTCTAAAGGAGTCATTACCGACAAGGAAGCTCGTGAGCAGAAAGTTGGTGGTGAGGTGTTATGTTACGTGTACTAAAAAAAGGAAAAGACCATGTCAAGAATAGGTAAATTACCCATCGCAATACCATCAGGAGTTGAAGTGAAACTCGATGACGATAATGTTGTCTCGGTGAAAGGTCCTCTTGGTGAGTTAAAGCAACAGATCAATCCCGAAATTGAGGTTGTTATTGAAGAGAATCAAATCAACTTCAACCGTTCGGCAGAAACCAAACGCCTGAAATCGTTACACGGACTTTCACGTGCCTTGGTCAACAATATGGTTGAAGGCGTTACCAAAGGTTATGAGATTAAATTAGAACTGGTTGGTGTGGGTTACCGCGCCGAAGTGTTGCCCAATAATGTGCTGGACCTTATTTTGGGGTTTGCACACCATATTTATTTGCAGCTTCCTCCCGAAGTGAACGTGGAGGCAAAATCGGATAAACGCAGCAATCCAATTATTACACTGAAAAGTGTTGATAAACAGCTTATCGGCCAGGTTGCCGCCAAAATCCGGTCGTTCCGGAAACCTGAACCTTACAAAGGGAAAGGAATTAAGTTTGTTGGAGAAGTATTGAGGCGCAAAGCTGGTAAAGCCGCATCTAAATAATTTTTGAAAAATCAGTTATTATGGCATTAACAAAATTAGAAAGGCGAAACAGAATAAAAAGCCGGGTGAAACAAATCATTACCGGTACAGCAGAACGCCCGCGTATGAGTGTTTTCAGGAGCAATAAGCAAATTTATGCTCAGCTCATCGACGATGGCAGCGCCAATACCCTGGTGGCTGCATCTTCCACCGAAAAGGAGATTGTATCGCAGGAAGGCAACAAATCTGAAAAAGCGGCCATGGTTGGTAAACTTATTGCCAAAAGAGCACTGGACGCTGGTTTTGATAAAGTGGTTTTCGACAGAAGTGGTTACTTATACCACGGCAGAGTTAAACAATTAGCTGACGCAGCGCGTAAAGGCGGTCTTAAATTCTAATACATTATGGCGAAAGTTAGTAAAAAAGTAAAAACAAGCGACCTTGATTTAAAAGACAGGTTGGTGGCCATTAACCGTGTTACCAAAGTAACGAAAGGGGGTCGTACCTTCAGTTTTTCGGCCATTGTTATTGTGGGTAACGAAGACGGCATTGTAGGCTGGGGACTTGGAAAAGCAAGTGAAGTAACCACTGCCATTGCAAAAGGAGTTGAAGCCGCCAAAAAGGATTTGGTGAAGATTCCGGTGATTAACGGAACCATTCCACACGAACAGGCCGCCCGTTACGGGGGTGCCCATGTGTTGCTCAAGCCTGCTTCATCGGGTACCGGTGTAAAAGCAGGGGGAGCGATGCGTGCTGTGCTTGAAAGTGTTGGAATTAACGATATTCTGGCAAAATCCAAAGGTTCTTCCAATCCTCACAACCTCGTGAAAGCTACCATGGAAGCATTGCTCGAACTGAGGGATGCATATACTGTGGCCGAACAGAGAGGAATTTCAATGGAAAAAGTTTTTAAAGGATAACACAGTTATGGCTAAGATAAAAATTACTCAGGTTAAAAGTAGCATCGGTTCAACCAAACGTCAGAAAGCAACACTCGAATCGCTCGGGTTGCGTTATTTGAACCATACTGTTGAACATGAAGCTACTCCTCAGATTGTTGGCATGACCAGGAAACTGGGGCATTTAATTAGTGTAGAAGAAGTATAAAAATATTTCAAATAGCTGAAAATTATGGATTTAAGTCAATTAAAACCTGCATCGGGTTCAACAAGAAACCGGAAGAGAATCGGGAGAGGACAGGGCAGCGGACGAGGCGGTACTTCCACCCGTGGCCATAAGGGCCAGAAGTCCAGGTCAGGTTACTCCAAAAAGATGGGTTTCGAAGGAGGACAAATGCCTCTGCAACGTGTTGTTCCCAAATCAGGTTTTAAAAATTTTAACCGGGTTGAATACAAAGCCATTAATCTGGATGTACTCGAACAAGTGGCTGAAAAAAACAACCTGAATTCGATTGATGCGGCTGCCCTCGTGAGCGCCGGCATCGCTTCCAAAAACGAAAAAATAAAAATCCTGGGCGGAGGTACGTTGAGTAAAAAGCTCGATGTGAAAGCTCATGCTTTTTCAAAAAGTGCTAAGGAAGCCATTGAAAAATTAGAAGGAACCACTGAAATACTGTAAACTGGTATGAAACGATTTATAGAAACCCTAAAGAATATTTACAAGATTGAAGACCTCAGGTTGCGCATCGGAACAACCCTGTTCTTTATCTTAATTTACCGATTAGGATCATTTGTTTCCCTTCCGGGAATCGATCCGGCCCAATTGCAGAATTTGAAGAACCAAACTTCAGACGGGTTGCTGGGGCTGATTGACATGTTCTCGGGAGGCGCATTCTCGCAGGCTTCTATCTTCGCTTTAGGAATTATGCCGTACATCTCTGCCTCCATTGTTATCCAGTTACTCGGGATTGCAGTACCCTATTTCCAGAGGTTGCAGAAAGAGGGGGAGTCAGGAAGAAGGAAAATTAATCAGATAACGCGGTATTTAACGGTTGTTATTCTGATTTTCCAGTCACCGGCATATTTGACCAACCTTCATATGCAGTTGCCCGAATCGGCGTTTGCCCTGACAGGAGCCATGTTTACGGTTTCTTCCGTGGTGATTTTAACCGCTGGTTCGATGTTCGTGATGTGGTTGGGTGAACGAATTACCGATAAAGGAATCGGTAACGGGATTTCCATCATTATTATGATTGGTATTATCGCACGTTTGCCCCAATCCGTTGCCATGGAATTTGCTTCCAGGATTAATCAGCAGGGAGGCGGACTCGTCATGTTCCTGGTGGAGTTTGTTATTCTTTTCCTTGTCTTTATGGGAGCCATACTGCTTGTGCAAGGTACCCGGAGAATACCGGTACAATATGCCAAGCGGATTGTGGGTAACAAACAATACGGGGGTGTGCGTCAGTATATTCCGCTGAAAGTGAACGCCGCAGGAGTAATGCCTATCATTTTTGCCCAGGCAATTATGATGGTCCCCATTACCCTTGTGGGAGTTGCCAACTCAGAAAACCTTAGTGGTATTGCGGCTGCTTTATCTAATATCACCGGTTTCTGGTACAACTTTTTACAGTTTACGCTGGTTGTTGCGTTTACGTATTTCTATACGGCAATAACCATTAATCCTACGCAAATGGCGGAGGACATGAAGAAAAACGGGGGGTTCATTCCCGGGGTAAAACCCGGTAAGCGGACCGTGGAATTTCTCGACACCATTATGTCGCGAATTACCCTGCCCGGATCTATCTTCCTTGGTTTGATAACCATCCTTCCCGCGTTTGCGATGCTCATGGGAATCAATCAGTCGTTCGCCCTTTTTTACGGGGGTACATCGCTTTTGATTCTCGTTGGAGTAGTGCTCGATACCCTGCAGCAAATTGAGAGTCACCTGTTAATGCGCCATTATGATGGTCTGACCAAATCGGGCCGGATTAAAGGACGTGCAGGTGGGGGAATTTAATGTGAATTGAACGTCCTTAAACGAATCGTTAAGAGGAGATGGTGTTTTCAGTTAGGGAAAGTGTAATCGTTCTGTTATCTTTGCAGCAGGTTACCTTTCGGGGAAACACAAAAAATGCAGCTTAATTATTTTATTGACGAATTTAAAAACAGATTTTTAATATGGCAAAACAGCCTTCCATAGAACAAGATGGAACGATTATCGAAGCATTATCAAATGCTATGTTTCGCGTTGAATTGGAAAACGGGCACGTGATTACGGCCCACATTTCCGGTAAAATGAGAATGCATTATATTAAAATTTTGCCCGGAGATAAAGTAAAAGTGGAAATGTCTCCTTACGATTTAACAAAAGGAAGAATAACATTTAGGTATAAAAATTAATAAACATGAAAACCCGAGTTTCGGTAAAAAAGCGCAGTTCCGAATGTAAAATTGTTCGCCGGAAAGGGCGCTTATATGTGATTAACAAAAAGAACCCGAAGTTTAAACAACGTCAGGGGTAATTTTAATTTGTAAAAAAAATTAATATGGCACGTATTGTAGGTGTTGATATTCCGAATAATAAACGAGGTGAGGTTGCCCTTACCTATATCTATGGTGTTGGCCGCAGCAGGTCTCGCATGATCCTGGAGGAAGCAGGCGTTGATCCCAATCTGAAGGTTCAGGACTGGAACGATGATCAGTTTGGTTCTGTCCGAAAGGTTATCAACGAAAAGTATAAAGTGGAAGGAGAACTCCGTTCGGAGGTGCAAATGAATATTAAACGGCTGATGGATATCGGTTCATACCGGGGCATCCGTCATCGTATTGGTTTGCCTGTAAGAGGACAGAGTACCAAAAATAACGCGCGTACCCGCAAAGGAAAGCGTAAGACTGTTGCGAACAAGAAAATGGCCACTAAATAAGGATATTGAGTTATGGCAAAAAAGACAGGTACAAGCAAAAAAAGAGTGGTTAACGTGGAAGCCAATGGAATGGCACATGTGCACTCTTCTTTTAATAACATCATTGTTACGCTGACAAACATGAACGGTGAAGTTATTTCGTGGTCGTCAGCAGGAAAAAAAGGATTTCGCGGTTCCAAAAAGAATACTCCCTATGCAGCCCAGGTGGCTTCTGAGGAGTGTGCAAAAACTGCATACGATCTTGGACTGCGAAAAGTAAAGGTTTATGTAAAAGGGCCTGGCAACGGACGTGAGTCGGCTATCAGGGCCCTTTCTACAGTTGGTCTGCAGGTGACAGAAATTGTTGATGTTACTCCATTGCCGCATAACGGTTGCAGACCGGCCAAAAGAAGACGTGTATAATTTTAAATGAAAAGGTAATGGCTAGATACAGAGGACCAAAATCAAAAATAGCGCGTAAATTCGGAGAACCTATCTTCGGACCCGACAAAGTTTTTGAGCACAAAAACTATCCGCCCGGAATGCATGGCATGTCGGCCCGGAGAAGGAAGAAATCGGAATACGGGCTTCAGTTGAAAGAAAAACAAAAAGCAAAATATACCTATGGCATTTTGGAAAAACAGTTCCGCAACCTCTTTGAAAAAGCCTCATCGGCAAAAGGAGTAACCGGGGAAGTGTTGCTGCAAATGCTCGAATCGCGGCTCGACAATGTCGTTTTCCGCCTGGGTATCGCCAAAACACGGGCCGCAGCCCGTCAGTTTGTCTCGCACAAACATATTGTAGTTAATGGAAAAGTAGTAAATATTCCATCGTTTCAGTTAAAAGCCGGCGACATTGTTGGTGTCCGGGAAAAATCAAAATCGATGGAAGAAATTACAGACTCATTGCATTCACGCCGGAGCACCAATTACGAATGGTTGGAATGGGACAGCGACCAACTGTCCGGAAAATTCCTTAACCTCCCCGAGCG
>CAYTDH010000206.1:0-7966 GCA_964436325.1 uncultured Tangfeifania sp. | reverse complement strand
GCGTATTCTTTCAGAAACAATAATCCACCATTAAAGCAAACAATGTTTCCATGTTTGAAGAATCCAGTTTAAAGGCTAAAGAGCCGAATTGTCCGGCCGATTCAAAATTGTCTGAATAAATTTCTATGCATGCCATAAAACTCAAAAATCCCAGTGAGTCGTTGTATGACCGCACATGGCAGATAAACGGGTTGATGGTTACACCTGCTGCATTTTTTACGGCAATTCTCGATCGCGGTATTTCAGAATTGAGCGCGAATTCCTGGGAGACCGTTAAAAATGGCTTTGTAGATGGTGGATGGCAGGATACTTCTTTATTGAGGCCCGGAATGAAAGTGAAGATAGCCCTTCGATTTGAGGATTTCACTGGCATTTATGTTTACCACTGCCACAATCTGGAACACGAGGATATGGGAATGATGCGAAATTACAAAGTTGTGGAATAAGACCCAAATGGGTCATGTATTCACACCTCTATAAACAAATAAAAAGAAAGAAGAATTTGATGTAAAGAGCCAAAACCATTGCAGGTAAATCTCATAACCAGGTTCAGGCTTATTTTTCCAATTTGTAGGAGTAACATAGACAAATTGATTACGTATGTTCATTTTGTATGGCTGCAATTGTACCCAAATGATTAATTTTGCAATTGTTTACCAAAAGATTTACTAAGCCATGAAAAAAAAGATTTACAGATAGAATATAAATAGCTAATTATAAGCAATATGTATTAGTATGTTATTTGAATTAACTTTTAGTAATGAACCAACTTAATGATCCACTGGCTAAAATGAAAATAGAAAATATCATAGAAAACCAGAGAAATTTCTTCAATTCAAACCAAACAAAAAACGTCGGTTTCAGAATTGAGCAGTTGAAGAAAGTAAAATTTCTTTTGAAAGAAAATGAAAGCCTTTTATACAAAGCAATATATGAGGATTTCGGCAAATCGGAATTCGAAACTTATGCTTCGGAATTGGCTCTTATTTATCACGAAATCAACATTGCAATAAAGAATGTAAAGAAATGGAGCAAGGATAAAAAAGTTCCGACAGGGCTGGCTAATTTCCCGGCTAAAAGCTATATTATCCCTGAACCCCTGGGAACTGTAATGGTTATTGGAGCCTGGAATTATCCGTACCAGTTGTCGATTCTTCCAGCCATTACTGCCCTGGCGGCTGGGAATACCGTAATCTTAAAACCCAGCGAACTGCCGTCAAAGACCTCAAATACAATAGCAACACTGATAAACAATAATTTCGACAAAAGCTATTTCCACGTTATAGAAGGGGGCGTTCCGGAAACAACAGAACTGTTGGAACACCGTTTCGATAAAATATTCTTTACAGGAAGTATTCCGGTTGGCAGGTTAATTTACCAGGCCGCAGCAAAACATCTCACCCCCGTAACTCTTGAGATGGGAGGGAAAAGTCCGACATTTGTGTTTTCTGACTGTGATATGAAAATGACCGCTAAGAGGCTGGTTTGGGCTAAATTTTTCAACGCAGGACAAACCTGTGTGGCTCCAGACTATATATTGGTAGAAAAAAGCGCTGAAGAGCGTTTTTTGAGTGCTCTGCTTGAGGAACTTGATAAATATCCAACGTCTTTTGAAAATTTTTCAGATCATTATACCCAGATTATTAATACGAAGAATTTTGACCGTCTTTGTGATTTAATTGATGACACCAAGGTTTGTTACGGAGGAACAACAGACAGAGAGGCCCGTTTCATAAGCCCAACAGTTTTAAAAAATGTTTCGTTCGATAATAAAATTATGGAAAACGAAATTTTTGGTCCAATTCTACCCGTAATCACATTTTCAGACCTTGATACAACAATACAGGAGGTAAAAAGCAGACCAAAACCGCTGGCGTGTTACATCTATTCGAAAAACAACAAAATAGTAAAAAAGCTATTAAAGGAAATATCGTTTGGAGGCGGGGCGGTAAACGACAGTGTTATGCATCTGTCAAACAGCAACCTGCCATTCGGAGGTGTTGGGTTTAGCGGAATAGGGAGCTACCATGCCAAAGCGGGATTTGATGCTTTTTCTCATTATAAAAGCATTCTGCATAAACCGTTTTGGTTTGAGACAAGTTTAAAATATCCTCCCTATTCAAGGAAAAAAATGAAATGGATAAAAAGAATGATGGAATGAATTGCGATTGAGAGTTAATTATTTATTCTGCCGCTGGTTATTTGGCATCGCCCAATCAACTTCACGATCATTTTTCTTCAAAATAATCTTTTTGTAAAGCTTGAAAATTGAAAGATTTCAAACTATGTTAAGTTCATGACACAACTTTTACAAAACTCCTACATTTACATGACAATGAGCCTCCTGTAACGAAGTAATTTTGATTACGTAATTCAAATTAATCCGGAGGATCATAAAATGAAAACACGAATCGTCACCACTTTATTAACCGCTGTTTTTTTAGTTACAGCCGCACTTCCTGCAAATGCTCAAAGTACCGAACAGTTATTTCAAGAAGGAATTATGAAGGAAGAAGGCGAAGGAAACCTGCCGGAGGCCATTGAAATTTTCAATTCTATTGTGGAAGATTCTGAAGCAGACGATGCCCTGCAGGCAAAAGCATTGCTGCATGTTGGCCTCTGCTATGAGAAACTGGGGAAAAATGAGGCTTCCAGAGCGTATCAGAAACTGGTGAACAATTACCCGGCGCAGAAGAATGAAGTAGCCATTGCAAGGGAGCGGCTTTCGCGGTTGATACTGGCTGAAGAAAAAGCGGAACAAATTCCGTTGCAACCCAAATGGTCAAAAATTGATATCCCTACAAAACTTTCCTGGAACGTTGCACTTTCTCCCGATGGAAAAGAACTGGCATTGGTTTCCGATAAAAAACTTTGGAAAATGCCACTTTCAAGTAAACTTGGACCTGATATTCCCGGAACACCGGAACAAATAAATACTGACGGATTGGAAGTAGAATGGACCGGGCTTTCATGGTCGCAGGATGGAAGCTGGATTGCTTTTAACGAAAACCAGGTTAAGGACAAAAATGAACAAGGAATCTATGTCGTATCATCAAAAGGAGGTATTCCCAAAAAAATTATAGAAAATAATCGAGATGTCCGGGTAGTAAATTACAGGATAAGTCTTTCACCAGATGGGAATAAACTGGCTTTTACTTCAGTCGAAGACAAGAAGCAATTCATTTATGCAATTTCGGAAATGAAGGAGGTAATTCGAAAAAATTGGTCGATATGGAGGCGCGTGAGCCTGTGTTTTCTCCAGATGGAAGAATGATTGCTTTTGTTGAAGATAAAAATACCGGTACAGGTTCAGGAGATTTGGGTTTGTGGGTAGTTTCTGCTAATGGTGGGACTCCGCATTTATTAGCAAAGGCAGGAATGCCATCCAGCCCGGTTTGGTCACCCGATGGAAAGATGATTGCTTATTTGGATAACAGTATTGGAAATCAAATTCATATTATTCCTCTTTTAGACGGGAAGTCAACAGGGAAAATAATAAGTATTGAAATACCAGAAGGAACAGAAGAAGTACGATTACTTGCGGGGTGGACTCCTGATAATAAAATTGGGGCACTTTTAGCTTCTAAAATAAAATTTGGTTTATATACGTTGCCTGCAAACGGTGGACAGGCTGCAATTGTTTTAAACAATGGTTATCTTCTGTACGAAAGGTGGTAATTCACACCAAACTTTCACAAATCAGGTTCCTGCGTAAGGTTAACCCCTTTTCTTCGTTCTTTTGCAAACTCTGGCAATCGTTTCATTATATGCTTTTAAAAATAATTTGAGTGAATAAATTAATTTTATATGTTAATGCATATATTTTATGGCAAGAAAGAGTTGACAAGATTTCTGGTGGATTGTTAAATCCAATCAATGGATTACAGAGGTATGTTCTTTATATATTCAGGAAACCTCAATTCCGTTTTTTTGAATTTCCTCAAGAAATCCGGCATCATCAAAATCTCTTTCGATAAGAATTGGCTCAATGCGGTCGTCAATCTGTCTGCGTAATTTCCAAAGCAACGGATGTATGGAAAAGAAATCCCCTTCCATCCTTTTAACCACAATTGCAACGTCAATATCACTGTCATCCCGGTATGTATCTTTTGCATATGACCCAAACATGAATATTTTTTCAAGCGGTATGTGTCTTATTAACAGGGATTTATATGCCTTTACTTTTTCTATAGCCTCTCTTTTATCCATTTTTGAAGTTCTTTGGTTTGAGAAATAATCTCCCTGCATTTGGATTTGCTCAGGCTTTTTAATAGCTTTTCTTTATGTGAAGGATATCGTGCCTCTATATTTAGCGGTTCAACCTGGTCAATAAATTCTTTTTGTTGCTCAGTAAATAAATCATAAAATTCACCCTTTTTTGCCAAATAAGACAAACTATGAGAGTAAGGAGCTGTTTCAGATTTTAATTTTGAAAAATAAGCTTTAAAAGCTTTTTCAATAGTTTGGTGACACATGAAACCAACATAAAGGTACCTTCTGGCGGAAAGCATCGCTTCTGCAGTTTCCAGATCATAATCTGACAAATCGATCCAGTATTTAATCTGCTTTTCCATACAATATTAAGTTCAAAGATAAGATAATCCAACGAATTACTTACAGGGAGTCTAATCAATATATTCTTCTTAACCTGTATCTTTTCAGCCAAACAAAAACCGAATAATTCACGAATTATTCGGGTTAAAGTCCCCGGCCGCAGCAATAACCCACAACGTAATTTTTTCATCATTAATGGAATAAATAAGCCGGTGTTTTTTTTGTAATTCCTCGGGAGAAGGATTCTTTAAAACCGTAACCAAGTGGTTTTGGTTTTTTTGTTCCTGAGGTGGGATGTTTCTGCAATTCCTTTAAGAGTTTTTTTATTTTTGGAATGATGCAGGTTCATTTTTCTTCAATACGGCACGATCTTTTTTTGTTTTCCCGGTAAAAAAAAGGGGGTAAAGGTCATAGACGTTCACATGTCATGTTCCACCTTCTCCCGGTAGCCAGCAGGATCATGGAAACCGAATTGACATCAAAAAATCACGATTATGCGCGAAATCAATGAAATCCCGGCAGATAAGGATTCCATTCCAAATTAATGTTCAACTTTTGTAATGACCTGGTGTTTTTTTATAAAATCGGGGTCAATAATGACTCCGGAACCCGGTCCCGTGGGCACTTTAATTTTCCCATCAATAATTTTCAACGGGGATGTCGGGCATTCAAAGGGAACATGGGAGCTGAATCCCTTAAATTCGTGATGAAGTCCTGCATTTGGACACACTGAAACAATATGGCTGTTGTAAATATATCCTAATCCTCCCCCCGACATATGCGGTATAAAAGTTTTTCCAAATGCTTCTGCCATGCGTGCAACCTTGACTGAACGGATCATCCCGCCAAAATAGTAGTTGTCGGGTTGAACCACATCAATCCCGTCATTGGCAATGAGCCAGCGAAAATTCGTGAAACTATGGTCCTGTTCTCCATTGGCTATGGGGATGGTGAGTTCGTCGGATACCGTTTTTATGGCTTCAAAATGGTCAAACATTACGGGTTCTTCGAAATAGCTGTAATTGTTTTCTTCCAGTATTTTTCCGATTTTTATGGCTTCTTCAACATCATAATAGCCATTTGAATCTGCGTAGAGGTACATGTTGTCCCCGTAATGTTCACGAACCAGTGGTATCAGTTTCTCAGACTTCCCCGGCAGACCGGAATAATGAATGTCCATAGTGCTGTAATACATGTATCCCACTTTGATTTTGAGGGCATTTACGTCATACCGGGCTACGGATTCCTTAATACGTGAGAAATGTTCTGGCAGGGGTAATTCACGGAATTCAGTAGCCACATAAAAACCCACTTCGTTGTTGTGTATTTCTCCGACTAGCTCTCCCATTGATTTACCTGCGATTTTCCCAAGCATATCCAGAATGGCAAACTCTATTGTTGCCAGGGGGATTCCCAACGCTATCCCGTTTAACCTGAAGTTCAGCCTGAAAAAAAGAATTTTTTCCAGTATCAAATCCAGATCACGAGCATCTTTTCCAATAAAAAATGGTTGTAATTTATTCAGGAAAATGGGAAAATAGTTCGACATCCCTCCATGAGCAACTGAAATTCCCTCTGCACCGTCAGTTGTTCTTACACGGCATAAGTATTTATTTTCATAATGCAATAACTCAACACTATCAATGATGACAGGAGAAGCAAACAATTCCCTTTTAAGGACGGGTTGTTTCAGAATTTCATCGAGTTTGATGTACCTTTCCTTTATATCTGATGGTATGTTAGGGGCAGTTGATGGTGAGCCACCGGATGCTAAAGGTGTTGTAGCAGCAGCAACTCCCCCTGCCACTGCGGTAGAAATAAATTTACGACGATTGGATTTCATATGAGTAGAATTTTTATGGGAATCTGTTAATTCCCAATTTTTCAATCACTCAATATAAGGTTATTTATTCGTTTCATGCCATTCTCCGGGGCATTGAATCGAAAAATCTCCCAAATTTCACCTTTGAAATTGGCTTCGTTTAGCCGGGTATTCATAACGGTTTGAGGGTCTTCTTTTTTTCAACAGGAACAACCAATGAAATGGGTAACACTTCGCAATGCAGGCAGATTTACGTTAATTCCTGAATATTATATTATTCCACATTTTCCAAAACCATACAACCTGCTGCTAATGGATTAATTTTAAAAGCGAAACGATATGTTTTTCGTTAATATCTTTTACCGATCTGATTTCGATTATTCTCATTGTTTTTCCGCTGCCCTGAAACAAAGCCATTACTTCCCTGGATAACCCCTTTATGGAAAATCCCAGGTTGACATGGTCTTTGAGTGCTACCAAATAGTATTTTCCATCGGAATACGTTGGAACACCCCATTTCATTTCCTCTTTTATTCCCGGGAAGGTATTTAGTATAATTTCCCGTAACCTGATGCAAATCTCTTTCTGAGGTGATTTTTGTTTTTTAATGTATTTTGTGATGTCCTCGTTCATTCCACCTCGGCAAAAAGAATCATGTAATTATGGTTGTATTTTTTCGAACATTTGGGACAATAGGCATAATGCACAAAATAATCTCTGGCTGTTTTTGCTTTCCCCTTCAAATAGGGCTGCATCTCTTTAATAAATTTTGGAATTGCATTATACGGACCGTCAAATACCTTTGCTTCAAATTCACCTGACAGCGTTGTATTGTTTGCATTTTCAATTGATTTTGTAACACTCATATACATCTCTGATTTGAATGGGGATGGATCATGAAACATCAGCAAAATATCCTGTTTTTCAGGTTCTGCTTTTGAAGCAACCACAAGGTCATTCATTTTCTTAACCTTTTTCCCGATCATTGAAGGAATCGGAATATGAAAAAATGTAGGAATTGATTCCTTAATAAAAGGTTTATCTTTCCATTTGAACGATTTTTCATTCCATTTATCAGGATTGAATTCCGGGCAACATTCCTCATTTTGAGTATTCATAGCAGTTGATTTTGTTTTAAACAAGATACGAAATCACCCTGTAAAACGCAATGAAAACCCGGATGATTGGTCCGGGGTTTTCGTCAAACAGGGCTGGTATTATAAATCAAGTGAAACAGTTTTGTTATCATAGACAAATTGTGGAATTGTGAAATTGACAAAGGAAAGATAAAATTTCTGCAATCCCTGAAGCTGTTGCTTACCGTCGGCGTCGCTTGAAGCGACACCGACGGTTCAACCATTTTATTATAATTAACGGGCATTCCTTAATGGCTAAACAGGGAAGTAATAGGATAGGGGGTGTTGGAACCCTCGATCACCGGGTTAAAACCGCGCTGCAAAATTCCTCCTTCCAGCGAAACACCAAACCCCAACCACCCCGAGCGAAGCGATTAAAAAGACCTCCACAAATCCAATAAGCAACGAGCAACAAGTTCAGTGAGCCCCAACATCCGGGAATGAAATGAACCGG
>CAYTDH010000205.1:0-8004 GCA_964436325.1 uncultured Tangfeifania sp. | reverse complement strand
CCTTCAATATTTGAAGAATAAACAGCAGAAGACTTAGTCAAATATTCAAATCCTCCACGATTCTCCGAGAAATCAAAATCCTTAATCAATTTTGGGATTTCGTTTCCAATTGACTCTTTATAGGTATCTAAATATTTTCTTTCAGTTATTCTCATTTAATCCGACTATTTAAGTACAAATATACTCATTTTAAATGTCAAATCCTTTGGGTACTGCAGTTTCCGAGCATGAAGCACAACATGATTATTGACAACTCAAACAGCAGACTGGCTGAAATCAAACATTTACCCAAAAAAAAACAACTTGCCGGAAAACTTCAATAACACATTTCCCAGACTTAAAAACTACTCAAATGAAGGATACACAGTTAACCTTTACAGCGCCTTTGCACCACTTAGCATGGAGTTTTCTGTCACCAATCCCGATGAGCGCGGCGATATCGGGAAGCCCTGCCAGGACAACCAGCAATTGTAAAGGAGTACGCATAACCGTGCTCTTTTTTCATTCAATAATTACCTTAATCCTACATTTGATGAATGACATGACACTTGCCGCAATGACGAACAATTAGTCCATTTATGTTAAATGAATTTATGCAATAACTTTTGTACTTTTAGAAAAAAACGAACTTGAAACAAATCTCAACCATACTGTTTACCTTGCTTTTTTTAAATGCTTTTGCACAAAATAATTTCGCTGATAGTTTAACCACCTTATTAAACGCATCAAATAACGAATTTGAGATTGCAAAGATAAATCTTCAACTTTCAAAGTATTATGAGAGAATCAATCTCCAAAAAAGCAAGGAATTTGCTCATAAATCCTTGTTATTCAGCGAAAATGACTCATTAATGGCAGAAGCCAGCAATCAATTGGGAAGGGTTCATTTTTTAATGGCTCAATTAGATTCTGCGGCCTTTTATTTTGAGAATGCAAAAGAAATACTTCATGGCTTAAAAGATAACAAAAGAGTCGCGATTATTGATATCAGCCTTGGGGCCGTTCAACTGCGTCAGGGAGACTATAATGGCACCATAAAAACACTTACCGGGAGTGCTTCTTACTTTGAAGAAACCGGGGACCAATTAAATGCCGCTAAATGCTACAGCAATATTTCAAGTGCATTGGCCGAACTTGAAGATTATTCAAAAGCAATAGAATACAATATTCGGGCATTAAATATTTTTAAGGACCAAAATCTATTGCAATTCCAATTAATTACACTACCGAATCTTGCCGCTCAATATTTTAGAAACGGAGACACATTAGTAGCGCTTGATTACAATCTCGAAGCCGAAAAACTAGCCATCGAAATGGGTAATAAACGTTCGCTTTCGATAATTTACAACAATCTTGGAAGCATATTTTTGGATTCTGATCCGGACAAAGCAAATGACTATCTCAAAAAAACGATTCAGCTAAAAAATGAATTAAATCTTAGATCGGGTTTAGAAGTAACTTTAGGAAACCTGGGATATTTAAGTATGCAAGATGGTGACTATAAAACTGCAATTTCATATTATAAACAGGTAGCCGGAATTGTTAATGGGAAGCAATTGGTTTATGCTTATACCCAATTAAAGGATTGTTATATTAAACTCAACCAGCCTGCCATTGCATTGGATTATTCGGAAAAGTTACAACAGTTAAATGACAGCCTTTTAAATGTCGAAAATCACAAAATATTTACGGAAATACAAACCAGGTATGAAACAGAAAAAAAGGAGAAAGAAATTTCCGAGTTAAAAACGAAGAATCTTGAAATTGAACTGAAACGCAACAGGAACCAAATACTCTTAATTTCATCAATTGGTATTTTGATATTAACTTTCTTTTTAGTCTATTTTCTCTTAAAAAGCTCAAAAAGAAAAAGAATAGTAGCTGAACAAAACCTGAAAATAAAAGACCAGGAAACCACTCAACTGTTTAAAAATCAGGAATTAAATGGCATTGATGCCATAATAGATGCACAAGAACAGGAACGCAGGCAAATTGCTGATGACTTACACGACAATTTAGGAAGTAAAATAGCTACACTGAAATTGTATATTGAAGAAATTAGAAATCTAAAAAGTAAAGAAAGAGAAAAAATTTGGAATAAGTTGAAATCATTAACTGATGAAACATACAAAGAAGTGCGGAAAATTGCACAGAATAAAAATTCTGGAGTACTTATTAGTAAAGGCCTCATTCCTGCAGTAAAATTCATTGCCAATGAAATCTCAATATCAGAAAAATTACAAATAGAAGTCAATAATATTAATGTAAACCAACGCATTAAAAGCAACATAGAAATTCAGGTATTCCGAATTGTCCAGGAGTTGATTACCAATGTCATTAAACATGCAGAGGCCACCGAAACAACAATTCAGTTTTCAGAGGATGGGAATACCCTAAGCATTATGGTGGAGGATAACGGTAAAGGGTTTGATATGAACAATGTAACTTTTGGTCTTGGCTTAACAAACATTGAAAAACGGATAGAAAATATAAATGGAAATATCGTTTTTGATACGACTCCTGGAAATGGTTCAACGGTAATTTTAAATATCCCTTTATGAAGATAAAAGTTGCAATAGCAGACGATCATACACTGTTTATCGATGGCATAAAATCCATTTTATCGAAAGAACCTGACATTGAAATAGTTACCGAAGCATCAAACGGATTGGAACTTATTAAAGAAGTAGAAAGAGGACCTTCTCCTGATATTATTGTAATTGATATAAGAATGCCTGTTATGGACGGTATCACCGCCACCAGAGTACTCACCAAAAAATACCCTCATATACCGGTTTTAGCCCTTACAATGTACGACCAAAGTGCCGATGTTTTTGAAATGCTTGAAGTTGGGGCCAAAGGATATGTGACCAAAGAAGTGGAAAAAGAAGAACTTATTATGGCATTAAAATGCCTCGTGACAGGTAAAAAATATTTTAGCAAAAACCTTCCGGAAGATTTCAGTAAGTGGGTTTCGGGTTCTCCCAATGAGGAAGAGATAACATTAACACGCCGTGAAAAGGAAATCCTCGGATTACTGGCTAAAGGAAGAACAACCCTTCAAATGGCTCAGGAACTTAAGCTGAGTAAGTTCACCATTGATACCCACCGAAAAAATATTCACAAAAAACTGAGAATTAAAAGTAATACCGGCCTGGCTAACTATGCCTTAAAAAATTTAAATTTTAATTATTAATCCCTTAGCCATAATATACCTACAATTAGGTATTTCCCTCCACTGGTTGTTTTCGTAAATTTGTGAAAGGGGTCATATTATTTCATATTGCAACAGATAAAAATAAGGGTGTTGTGTCGTTGGTCTCTGTTTCTGAATTTGAATAACAGCAGGGTCCCACTAAACTAAAAACCAGTAAATTATCAGCTATGCACAGTTTAACTAACTTCAGAACCTGGGGGATTGCTATTTTTATATTGTTTAACCTTCAACTAAAAAATGCCACGGCACAATACACATTACAGGATGATGATGTACAAATTAGTGGTGGAATTATCACGGCATGTATTTATAACTTTGCTGAAAAAGACATCATTATTCCCGAAACATTGCATGGACAGACAGTTATTGGAATTGCAGATGCAAGCGCTTACAATACAGGAGCTTTCTATAATAAAGGCATTACGAGTATCTCTTTCCCTCAGTCGATACAGTTTATTGGAAGCAACAGTTTCCGAACAAATGCCATTTCAAACATTGATTTGAGTAATCTCCCTCAACTTGAAGAAATTAGAACAGCTGCATTTATTCAAAATACGGCCACCTCAGTTGATTTATCGAACTGTTCTTCCCTGCTTTCTATAGGGAACAGTGCATTTCAAATTTGTGATATCATATCCATTAATTTTACCGGTTGTTCTGCTCTGCAGACCATCGGAGAACAGGCTTTTTATGATAATGAGATTTCAGGTTTAGATTTTTCGCCATTGTCAGAACTAATTTCTATTGGTGTAAGAGCTTTTTTTAATAATTCGATAAGCAGTGTCAACTTTAACAATTGCACTTCGCTACAAATGATTGATCATTATGCTTTTACCCACAACTCTTTATCAAACATAGACATTACACCATGTACCGGCCTTTTGGAAATAGGGCCAAGTGCTTTTACTTATAATTCAATAACAAGCTTTGTTTTGCCGGTTGTAACCGGTTACGAGGAAAATGGATGGCGCAACAGCTCCAACCAGGTTTTTGCGGGTGGAGATGTCACCACTAACCTGACGGCCAGTTATTTTGTGCCTGTCCCGTATACCTTAACCGATGCAGATGTTGTGGTTACTGACGGAGTACTCACAAGCTGCACTTACAATTTTGCATCCAAAGATATAATCATTCCGGACACCCTAGATGGCCAGGCAGTAACCGAATTGAAAGGTGGTGCCTCAGCAAATAATGGCGTATTTTACAACAAAGGTATTATTTCGGTTGTGTTACCTTCTGCACTCGAAGTAATCGGTCAATATGCTTTTTATGGAAATTCAGTCCGTAAACTGGATTTATCAAAATGTCCTTCCATCCGCGAAATTCAGGATCGCAGTTTTTACAGAAATGGAACCATAAATCTCAACCTGAATGGGTGCTCTGTTCTTGAATCAATAGGAGATTATGCATTCTATGGATGTTCTATTGACACGCTTGACTTTTCAACGTGCCCGGCGCTAAAAACAATTGGCCTACAGGCATTTTACCAGCAACCAAAAAAGAGTCTGACTTTATTGGGTTGCTCGTCCCTGGAACGAATTTATGACCAGGCATTTTATTATCATTCAGCGACATCGGCAGACTTATCAGGTTGTTCCAGCTTGATTTATATTGGTTCTAATGCGATTTACGGAAACTCAATTTCATCCTTTGTTTTGCCAACACCGGGCGGATATGAATCACTTGGCTGGAGAGACAGCAATGGCGACATGCATTCAGCAAGAGAAACAATCACGAATCTTAATCTTCATTACAAAGTTCCCATTCCATACACCTTAACCGATGAGGATGTGGTTGTCACCGATAGTATAATCACAAGTTGTTCCTACGATTTCTTCTTTACAGACATCATCATTCCCGATACGCTTGACGGCCAAATTGTAACCGGAATTGCAGACGGAACTTCTTCTTCTTCCGTTTTTAAGTCTAAAAATATTACAACGCTTCAACTTCCTGCAGGATTAAAATCAATCGGTGATTATTCTTTCAATTACAATAAAATTACAGAAGTAAACCTGTCGGTATGTTCAGGATTGCAAACAATTGGAAAATATGCATTCTACTCGAATGCCCTCAGTGCAATCAATTTGTCAACAAATAATGAATTAATTGACATTGGTAATTTTGCATTTGCAGGTTACTACGATGGAACAAAAAATAATATTAGCTCACTCGATCTTTCCAACTGCCCGAAGTTGGAAAGTATAGGCAGCTATGCATTTTCAGATAACTCCATCAGCAGTATTGATTTCTCAAATTGCATTAACTTAAAAACCATTGGAGATTATGCATTCTTAAGAAACGCATTAAGCAGCCTTGATATCACTAATTGCACCTCATTGTTGGCAATAGGCACACAAAGTTTCAATTCCAATTCCATTAGCAACTTTGTTTTACCCATTGTAACTGGTTACGAAAGTTATGGATGGAGAGATGGCAATGGTTCGCTTTATACCGGCGGACAAACAGCAAGTAACCTGACAACCTACTATAAAGTTCCCATACCTTATACTTTAACCAACGACGACGTTGTAGTTACCAATGGTGAAATTACAAGTTGCTCCTATAATTTTGCCAGCAAGGATATTATCATTCCCGACACCCTGGACGGACAGGCAGTTACCGGAATTGCTGACGGCGGTTATTCAACAGGTGTTTTTACAGGTAAGGGCTTGTTCACCGTTCAATTTCCTTCCACACTGGAAAAGGCAGGAATTTATGCATTTAGGGATAACAATTTAACAAGCCTTGATTTTACGAATACCAGCATTCAAATCATTGGAGATAATGCTTTTCGTGACAATAATTTAGATTATATAGACTTTTCAAATCAAGATTTAAAATCGATTGGAAATTACGCTTTTCAATACAACGATATTGACAGCATTGATTTTGCGGGATGTAGCAGCTTGCAAACCATTGGAAGTGGAGCTTTTGTTCGAAACGACTTACTGACGGTTGACTTTGCGTCATGCTTATCACTAAAAACCATCGGAAACAATTCCTTTGAAAACAATTATTCTTTAAGCGAAATAAAACTTTCAGGATGCGATTCACTAAAGACGATTGGCAACAATGCTTTTAACAATTGTGCTTTAACTGAATTAAACTTTTCTTTCTGCCCCGAATTAATTACGATTGGAAGCGGCGCTTTTAAAAACAATGACATCAGTGTGCTTAATCTCCAGAATTGCAACCGGCTAAAAACAATTTCCAGCGAAGCATTTTACCAAAACGCATTAAGCACAATCGACCTCTCAGTGTGCGATTCATTAAAAACAATTGGTGAAGGAGCATTTCGGTCAAATTCATTATCAAACGTTAATATCTCATGCCCACAACTCGGGACCATCGGTCAGTTAGCTTTTTATACAAACAATCTGTCAAGTCTGGAACTGAGCAATTGCACCTCTCTTGCAGTTATAGGCAGAAGTGCATTTGCAGGCAATAGTTTAAGTGACTTTATACTTCCATATCATACCATATATTCCTCAATGGGGTGGCGCAATGGAGATAACCTTATATTACCAGCCGGGACAACTGTCTCGTTACTTACAGATTTTTACGAAATTCCTGTTCCCTATACCCTTACCGATGATGATGCGGAGGTAACAAATGGTATTATCACCAGTTGCTCCTACAATTTTGTAAAAAAAGATATCATCATACCTGATACGCTCGACGGGCAGGCAGTAATGGCAACATTTGATGCCGGAAATTATGGCCAGGGACTCTTTTACAACAAAGGAATTAAAACCATTAAGTTCCCTTCAACAATTGAAAAGATAGGCAATTATAGCTTATACTACAATCCATATATGTATAAGGTAGATTTATCGGATTGCACAAAACTGATGACCATTGGGAACGAAACGTTTTCTAACTGTTCTAAACTCAGCGAACTTGATTTCACTTCATGCAGTAATTTGTCCACTATAGGCGCCAAAGCATTTTACAGAATTGGCATTGACAGTCTGTCTTTTGAAGGGTGTACCTCCTTAAAGTCAATAGGAGATAATGCCTTTCAAAGTATTGATAAACTTGTTTCTGTTGATTTTACCGGATGTGATTCGCTCGAAAGCATTGGCAGTCGTAGTTTCAATTCAGCATATAACTTAAAAAGCATTGATTTATCTGTGTGCCCCCGGTTAACGTTTATTAACGTTTATGCGTTTTATGGTTGTGGTTTTTCAAGCTTTAACTTACCGTCGGTTGTTGGCTTTGAACAATATAGCTGGCGCGATGGGAGTAATAATTCTTACCCGGGTGGGGCTAATGTATCTGACCTAACAACCTGGTATAAAGCAGCAATACCCTATACGTTAACCGATGATGATGTAGTTGTAACAAATGGCGAAATTGTTAGTTGCTCGTACAATTTTGCGCAAAACGACATTATTATTCCTGACACACTCGACGGGCAGGAAGTAATTGGAATTGCAGATGCCGCTGGTTACAGTTCGGCTGCATTTTACAAAAAAAATGTTTACACCGTTAAATTCCCGGAAACAATTCAAAAAATTGGAAGGAATGCTTTTTACGATAGCAATCTAAAAAGTTTGGATTTTTCGAATTGCCCCAATCTGGAGTTAATCAGCCCATGGGCTTTTTATTCATGTCCATTAAGCAGCATTAGTTTTAACGGATGTTCAAACCTCCGGGTTATCGATCAATATGCATTTAGAGAAAGTTCAGTTTCTTCAGTAGATTTTACCGGCTGCATCGCATTAACCAATATCGTGGAATACTCTTTTTATGTAAATGCAATCTCAAGTCTGGATTTATCT
>CAYTDH010000204.1:0-8041 GCA_964436325.1 uncultured Tangfeifania sp. | reverse complement strand
ACGAGCCAAACCTTCTACGGGCAAATGCCCATCGGTGGAGATATGGCGCTCGCGGAGTCTCAAGCAGGGGCCGCGCAGTCAGGCTTGCGCTTTGCTAACGCCGTGGCAGGTTTGATAGGAAAAGCCAAGGAAGAACGCGATAGCCGAGAATACGCTACCGCCGTCACCGCTTACAACAAGTGGGCAACAGACACATTGCGGGACATGCAGGCAAACCCGCGTATGGTGTCCGAAGACCGCGAGCAGCCGTACTACAACAACTACAAAGAATGGGCGGATGGCCGTGACACCACGCTCGAAGAACTCTCTCAGACCCTATCCGACCCCCGGACGGCAGAGCGCTTCCGGCAGTATGCCGCCAACCGTAATGTATCCTGGGAAGACTCGCTCAAGCAGTTCGACATTGAGAAGAACCGCGAATTACTGTTTGACAGCTTCGGCGAGAACTACCAGGCGCATATCGAAGCCGGAGACGTGAACGGGCTCTACGACGTCGTGCAGGAGTATCGAGAGAACGGGACCCTTGGTGAAGTACAGGCCGACGACTATTTAGACGAGGGATTCTACAACATTGCCAAGCGCTCTATCTATATGAACGCGTTCGCCATGGGTCCCGAGCAGGGTATCGAGTTTGTCGCCAACGCCGACAACCTACAGTACCAAACCTACGACGGAGAGCAGCGGCAACTCACGCTCCAGGACCAGGAGCAGATGAGAAACCGCTTGCGTATCGAGTGGGACTTACAACGCAAGCGCGAGCTCGAGGAGCGCCGATCTGTATGGTTCGACACGGACAACGAGGCGTACCAGCGCTTTGCCAACGGCAACCTTACCCTGGACTGGATAACCAACTTCGAAGGTTTCGATCGCTTCGACGGCGACCCGGGAGACTTGCGCTCCAAGTGGCTCAGGATGCTCGAGTCTTCCACCAACGCCCCGGCCGACGGCGAGAGCGACCCCGCCGCGCTGCAAGAGATAGCCAACTTGTGGGCCGACGAATACGTAATGCCGCCGGAGTTCAAGAACGAGATAGACCGGCTATTCCAGGAAGGGCGGATCAGTCAACAGGACCACTTCACGTGGGTCAACCGTGCGGATCTCAATGACTTCCGAGACCAGGGCCGAACGGACAAGCCGCTCAATGCCAACATCCGTAGCGGTGTCCGGCGCATCTACGACCACTTTGGCAGCCTTATCCGGGAAGCGGAAAAAGATGGTGACAACGTGCTGGCAAACCAGCTACGCACGCAGCTCCAGACGGACCTGAACGAGTACACCGCCTACATATCGCAGCCGGAAGTGGACTCGAGCCAGTTCTTACGCGATGACCAATGGATAGACAAGGTGGCAACCAACATCATTACCCGCCGCCTTGACGACCGCGCAAGCCGTCAACTCAACGAGCTTGTCGACACCGACTTGTCAAACGAGCAGCTGTACAACAACGCCGGTCTTTTCTCCGGCAGGCTCAACGACGCGGAAAACTTGCAGAAGGCTATCCGGGAAGGCCAGATATTCGGCCGAGAGAGCGACTACCGCGTGCAGCTCAACCAGCTTGAGCAGAACTACACCCGCGAAGCAGTAGATATGATAGGCAGTCAACCCGCGCTTACCGACATAGGCGCAGGCGGTAGCGTACTCCTTTTCTACCCGGACGACACCCCCGGTCAGTACCGCACCTACGCGGAAACGCAGAACGGCCGCGTAGCAGGCAACTACTACACCTTCCAAGTCAACGACAACAACGACTACGAGCTACGTATATGGGACGGGCGGGCCCGAGAATGGGCTCCGGTGCCCGACGGCATGAAGGCTGCGCCGTACTGGCAGAACCGCGAAGTGGACACAAGAGAAGAGCGTCCGGGCTTGTTAGACCGGGCACGTAATTTCGTCGAAGACTTGGGCAGCCAGCGGCAGCAGAACGCACCCCCGTACAACTTCGAGGCACGATGAGCGACATATACGAACCCCCATCCAGGCCGATAACAGACGACACGCAAGGGCTCACCGAACAGGCAACAGAGACCTACGAGCCACCGGCGGCCGCCGCACCACAGGTGCAATTGAGCCAGAATATCGGGCGGCTCGAGCAGACTATCAGCATGTACGATGACCCAGAGGAGGCGCGCGCAAAGGCGAACGCGTCCTTTTGGCTTGCTGAGCGCATGGACCTTGAGCCGGGCTACGTGTTCCAAAACTTCGACTCAGTATACGAGAGCTATTGGGGAGAGGTGCAGCCCCCGAAGTCCGCATGGCGCGCCATCCAAGATGAGTGGAAGATCGGCGCGGTGCAAGTACAGATGGGCCGCGCTGGCTTCTCTGCGCTCATGTCCGACCCCGACACGTGGGAACGATCGCTTGCTGAGATAGAGCAACTACAGCAGTACATGCCGGACCAGGACGCCGAGCGCCGAAGTCTACCGGTGCGCGTCGCCAAAGGTGCCGCAGGGCTCTTACCCATGATGCTATCGAGCGCGAGCGCCGGTTGGCAGCGCGGGCTTGAAGGGGCCGCCGCGGGAGCCCTTGCCGCCGGTATTGCCGGGCAGCTTGGGCCGCAGATAGCCGCGCCAGAGGAAATAGTAACCGTCCCCGGGGCCGCCATAGCAGGCTTCCGTATTGCCCAACGCGCCGGTTCGCTTACCGAGGCCGCACGCCTGGAAGCTGGGCACGCATTCTTAGAGATAGCCAACCTACAAGACGCTGAAGGGAACCGAGTCAACCCAACGATAGCCCGGGCCGCAGCGCTGGGCGTCGGAGCTATCAACGGCGCTATCGAGCTTGCACAGATAGAGGAGCTGGTGTCTGGCATCCCTGGAGCCGAACGCGTCGTGCAGGGCGCTATCCGAAAAGTGACTCGAAACGCGCTTGTCTCCGGCGTGCTCAAGAGCGCCGCGACCGAGGCCATAGCCACCTACGGCACGCGCGTAGCTACAGAGACCGTGCAGGAGCTCGCGCAGGAAAGCGTGTCTATTGTGATGGCCGAGCTCGCTACCGCGCTCAACAACGAAGTGGCCGGCACGTCTATCGAGCAGTCAGACGTCGATGAGATACTTTCCCGGCTTGGCGACGTGGCTGAGCAGTCGATCACAGGCTTTGCCGGGCTCGCTATTCCCGGGAGCGTGATAAGCGTTTACCAGTCCCGTACCGCCGACAGTAGGGCGCAGAACGTAAACCAAGAAGCGCCGGTAACCGAAGCAGTACCAGAGACCGCCCGGGAACAAGTTCAGCCCCCGCCGGAGCTCGCCGATATCGAGACTCAGTACAACGAAGCCTTGCGACGCGTGCAGACAGATCCGGCCGCGATAAACGACGTGGTACGCCTGGGCGACCAACTAGACTCTCTCGCCAACGGCATGGCCCAAGAGATAGACACAGCACCACAGGAGCGCCAAGCCTGGCAGATGACCCGCGAAGAGTTCACCGCCAAGCAAGCCGCCACCGCCCCGGACCCGGTGATGGAGCGTACGGTACAGTCGCCGGAGATCCGGGCCCGTATCGCCGAAGCAATGCCGCAGCTTTCCGACCAAGAAATAGACGGTGCGGCCGTGCTCCTGGACATCCGGGCGGAAGCCGCCGGGCTCTCTACCGATCAGTACTTTTCGGAGACTTTTGCTGGGCTTGTGGGGCCCGCCGCCGCAGAGTTGCCGGCCGGTAAGAACGCCAGTGTGCAGTGGGCTGAAGACGGGCGCGCGATTGTACAGTTTGCCAAGACCGCCGACTTCTCCACCTGGACGCACGAAATGGCCCACGTGTTCCGGCGGCAGTTACCCACCGCCGAGGCTCAGATAGCCGAGCAATGGGCCGGTGTCACCGACGGGAACTGGACGGTAGAAGCGGAAGAGCAATTTGCCGTCGCTTTTGAGGAGTACGTGCGTGAAGGCAACGCCCCGACACCGGAGCTTGCCAACGTATTTGAGCGCTTCGCCGACTGGCTCAAGCGTGTCTACAACACTTTGAAGCAGCGCGTTACGGTAAGCCCGGAGATACGACAAGTCTACGACCGCCTGCTTACCGATAGCGCGCTACAGCAGCGGGCCACACAAGAGGCGACACCGCAAGACGTGACAGGTGGAGTAGCCGTTGAGGACGAACTATTCCAGACAGACGTCCATTACGACGCCGTACAGCAGGCCATCCAACGCGGAGACTACGTACCCGACACCGTACTGTCTGAGTACGCTACCGAAGACTGGGCACAAGCAGAACTCGAGCGTCGCAGCGTACTCCGTGAAGAAGCCAAGAGCTTTGAGAGCATCGACGACTACTTGAGTTTCAGTATGGCCATGAGCGTCGAGGACGAAACGACGGCGTTCTACCTATCGGAGATATACCGCACCGCCACGCAGCCGGACGCAACCGGCATGAGCGTATTGCAGATAGCCAATGAACGGTGGCTGAACTCGCTTACCAAAGAGAGCCTTACCAACCTACTCGGGACCATGGCCATTGAAGGCTATGAGTCAGGCCACGGCGTAATAGACAACGTAGCCAAAGCCGCTGCCAAAGGTAAGGTGATGAGCGACGCAGCCTTCAAAAAGGTAATGGCGCAGCTCCGCGACGACCCGACGCAGTGGCGACGGTACTTTGCTGAAGGCACCGAAGAAGCGCAGACGCTCGAGCGTGAAATAGCCATGTCTCCCGAAGAGACGGAAATGGAAAAGGTGCGCCAGGCTAACCGAGAGCTCCGCCGCCGCATGCAGGACCAGAACGCTACCATTGACCACCTACGGCGACAGAAGGACGTGCTCACCGGAACGGAGCAAACGCTCAAGCAGGTTATCGAACGCCTTGGTATCAACCCGAACCGTATCCGGCGCATGTCCGACGTGCGGAACCCGCTTGAAGAACTCCGTAAAGCAGTCGACCAGGTGCGCGAGATATCCGGCGACAAGACGCTGGACTTCTCCCCCACAGCAAAAAACATCTACTCCCAACTTCGCACCGCCGCGGAGTTGTCGAGTAAGGACGCCCGGGAGCTCGCCAGCTTCGCTTCGAATGTCCGCAAGATAGCCCAGCGTGAACTCAAGGCCCGGCAGCAATCGAAGGTGTACTACCAGCGGCTTATCAAACAGATAATGCGGCCGCCGTCCGGTAACATTCTCCACACCCGCGCGCAGGAGATCCGCGACATACAGGCGCAATTCAAGGTGGGCGAGCGCCGGTGGGAGAAGGACGCCCGACGCAACCTGGGCGAATACCTACGAGACGCAGATGAAGCAACCACGCGCCGCGTTACCGAACGGCTCAACCGTCGTAACCTGAGAGAGGTAACGCCGGACGAGCTCGAGACTATTGCGCAACAGGTAGAGGGCTTGCGCTTCACTGGCCGCAATGAGAAGGCGCTTATCGACTTAGACGAGCGCATCCTTATTGAGGAAGCGAAAGAAGCCGTCAAGCAAAACGTACTCAAGGGCGAGCGGCCTACCGAGGTGACCGGCAAGGGTTCCAAAGAAACAAAGCAGCTGACCAAGACAAGCTTTTTGCGCGCCATCCAGAAAGGCACGCTCCGGCCGGAGCGTATCGCCCGGCTCTTGGGTGGTGGCGAGAACAGCGCCGTCTACGACTGGTTGTGGAACAAGATCAACGAAGCCACAGACGCCGAGCTCCGCGGGCAGGACGACCGACTCACGCCCGGATACGCAAAGATGAAAGAGTTTGGCGTGACAGCTAAGGGCATTGCTCAAGAGCGCACGATAGACGGCATGACCTACACCGTTGATGAGATACTGTCGCTCTACATCGGCATGCAGAACCAGAACTCCGCAGACGCTATCATCTATGGAAACAAGATAGACCCGTCGACCGTGAACAAGTTCATTGCGACACTCTCACCCGGAGAGAAGGCGTGGGCGGACTGGATGCTCGACAGTTTCGGAGACGAGAACTATGAGCGCATTGCCGCCGTGGTAGAGCGCACCGAGAACCGGGGACTTGAGCAGGTAGACAAGTACTTTCCCATGCTCCGGCAGGAACGTGACGCAACCCCCATGGAGCAGGAGATAGCTGATGACCTTCTCCGACGCTCAAGCTACCGGAGAATGTACGTACAGAAAGGCTTCACCAAGAGCCGCATAGAGATAGCGCCGGAGCACCAGCGCCCCATCCGCCTCGGAGCCACCGCCGTGTGGCAGGAAAGCGTAGCCAAGCAAGAGAAGTACATTGCCAGCGCCGAGACGGTACGCCGCCTTCACCGCATCTTCAAAGACGAGAAGGTAAAGGAAGCTATCGCCACGAGCTACGGCGACAAGTTCAACCAGTGGATAGAGAAATACGTCAACGACTTTACCAACCCCAATATCTACCGCACCTTTGACGACGCGTCCCGGGTGTCACGTATGCTCCGCGCCAACGCTGCTGCAAGCTACCTTGCCTTCAACGTCGTTACTATGTCCAAGCAGATACCGTCGCTGGGGCTTTACTTAGCCGACGCCGGGCCATGGCTGCTTCCATCCGCAGCACAGTTTTTCACTAACCCCAAAGCCACTATGGACTTCGTGAACGAACGTGACCCACAAATGAAGAACCGCACCATGAACCGGGAGATGGAAGAGCTCGCACTTTACGACAAGACCGCGTACCAGCGGGTGGTAAAACGCGTCGGCCAGACCGGCATGATCGGCATAAAAGCATTTGACCGGGCCGCAACGACCATCGGGTGGAAGGCCGTCTACGACAAGAATATAAAGGTAGGCAAGAGCGAGCAAGAGGCGATACGCGCCGCTCAGAACGCCACGCTCAAAACACAACCGGCTGGCCGCGCTAAGGATGTTGCGGAGATCTACCGCAGCGCAGAGGGCTTCAACTGGTTCCTCATGTTTTCCAACCAGCTCAACCAGATATACAACATTGTGACCTTCGACGTGTGGGACTACGCCAAGCACGGCCAGGTAGTCCGCGGCATGATGAGCCTTGCCGGCGTCGCGATCTCCGCCCTAGCGATCGGCGCTATCGTCCGTCGCAGGCCGCAGGAAGACGCGGAAGAAGTAGGTATGGACCTGCTCGCTCAGATAGTAAGCGGTATCCCGTTTGTCGGCGGCAATATCAAGTCCGGCATGGACGGGTGGTTTGGCACCGGCACAGACCCCATACCCGCGGCGGCGCAACTCGGGCGGACCTTCCGTGAGATATTCGATGGAGACAATGACGCCGAGAAAGCGCTTGAAGAAACCTTGCAGCTTCTCACGGAAACGATGGTACTTATCGGCATCCCGACGGTACAACCGCGCCGGGTGATAGAAGCAATAGAAACCGGCGACCCATGGGAGCTTGTCGGCGGACCACCGGAATAGGGAGGACACATGTCTGTCACCAGCACAACGCAAAAGCAGTCTTTTACCGGGCTTGGCTCGACCGGCCCGTACGCCGTCACCTTCCCCGTGACGCTCGACAACTCCGGCGACGCCGAAGACCTAAAGGTATGGGTGCGCGACGCGCTGGGGGCAGAGATGGAAATTACGTCCACATCGACCGTGACCGGCAAGAACGTCTACACCGCATCGAGCTACGACAGCACCAACACTATCATCGTTACCCGAGAGCCCGCGCTTACCCAGCCTTCCGAGTACAGCTACGGACAGAGCTTCCCGGCATCGCAATTTGAAGACGACCTTGACCGTATTGTGTTTCAGGTACAACTGCTCAACGAGAAGATAGGCCGCTCGCTCAAGTTCCCGCTTACCGACACGATAACAGACGGCGAGATAGACAACGAGACACAGCGCGCCGACCGCGTGTTGGGCTTCGATAGCTCCGGTAACCCGCAAATGGTTACAAGCCTTGGTAGCGGTATCGTGGTAACGCCCTACGCCGAGACGGTGCTCGACGACGCGGAAACTCAACTACGGATATCGACGCTAAGATACAAACGCTCTACGAAAACCGCAAGCCACTCGGTGAGCTCTTTTTTCTCTCCGACTACTTGGCCCCCGCAGAATACGACGCAGCCACCCCGGAAGACCACTTCCCCGCGTACTGTCTCTCTACCATCGACGGCGGCACCGCGTCCCTATCGGCTACCAATTGGCCGGACCTTGTCGCGCAC